>NZ_CBDRFA010000043.1:0-69716 GCF_965343085.1 Nocardiopsis synnemataformans
ACGTCACCGCGGGCGTCGCCTCCTGGGCGCGTGCCGCCGCCGGGTGGGACGCCGCCCAGGGCCTGCGGCTCGCGCGCTTCGGCGACAACATGCGCTTCGTCGCCGTCACCGAGGGCGACAAGACCGAGGCCGAACTGCGCTTCGGGACGCAGGTCAACACCTGGGGCGTCAACGAACTCGCCGAGGCCGTGCACGCGGTCCCCTCATCGCAGGTCGACGCCCTGGTCGAGGAGTACGAGCAGACCTACGACGTGGTCCCCGAGCTCAGGTCCGGCGGCGAGCGCCACGACTCCCTGCGGTACGGGGCGGCGATCGAACTGGGCCTGAGGGGCTTCCTGGAGGCCGGGGGGTTCGGCGCCTTCACCACGAACTTCGAGGACCTGGGTGCGCTGCGCCAGCTGCCGGGGCTCGCCGTCCAGCGCCTGATGGCCGACGGCTACGGTTTCGGGGCCGAGGGGGACTGGAAGACCGCCCTGCTGGTGCGTGTGGCCAACGTGATGGGCGCGGGGCTGCCCGGCGGAGCCAGCCTGATGGAGGACTATACCTACCACCTGGTTCCGGGCCAGGAGAAGATTCTGGGCGCCCACATGCTGGAGGTGAGCCCCTCCCTCACCTCGCGCAGGGCGTCGCTGGAGATCCACCCGCTGGGGATCGGCGGCAGGGAGGACCCGGTGCGCCTGGTCTTCACCGCCGACCCGGGGCCCGCGGTCGTGGTCGCCCTGAGCGACATGCGCGACCGCTTCCGCATGGTCGCCAACAAGGTGACCAACGTGCCCTTGGACGAGCCCATGCCCCACCTGCCGGTGGGCCGGGCGCTCTGGGAACCCGCTCCCGACTTCGCCACCTCCGCCGCCGCATGGCTGACGGCCGGAGCCGCGCACCACACGGTCATGGCCACCACCGTCGGGATCGAGGTGTTCCGCGACTTCGCGGAGATGGCGGGCGTGGAGTTCCTGGCCATCGACGAGGGCACGACGCTGGAGGAGTTCCAGCGCCATGTCCGCTGGAACGCCGCCTACCACCGGCTGGCCCAGGGGATCTGACGACGGATCGGCCGTGCCCCGCCGTCCGGTTCCGGCAGGAAGGGAACCGGACGGCGGGGCACGTCGTGCTGCACACCTCGTCCGGGCGGTGCCGGGGACCGCGTCCACGGGGCAGCGGCGGTTCGAGCCCGCCGCCCCGTGCCGGGGAGGTCCGGAGCTACCCGCTCCATCTGGGGGTTCCGCGCGCGGGGCGCGTCACCGGGCGGTCAGCGTGACCGTCACCGGTTCGCAGTCCTCGCACCGGGCCGTGACCGTGATCGTTCCGGGGCCGGTCGGCCGGACCACGGCCAGGGCGCGTCCGCCGAACGTCAGGTGCTTGCCGTCGGTGAACCCCTCCTCGGTGACGGGGTTGGCGCTGCCCAGGGCCTGGAGCACACCCGGGCCGTCCACGGTGACCGAGACCGTGCGTTCGAGGTCGGCGCGGGTGACGCCGTCGGCGTCGGTGAGCTCAAGGGCGACGAAGGCCAGGTCCCTGGTGTCGGCGTCCACCCTGGTCCGCGGGGCACGGGCCCTCAGGTGGAGGTTCTCTCCGGCCGTGACCAGGTGGGAGCGTCCGCTCTCCCGGCCCTCGCGGTAGGAGACGGCGGTGAGCTCTCCCGGCTGGTAGGTCAGCTCGAAGTCGGCCCGGTACTTTCGCGTCTCGCCGACCCGGGCGCGGCCGACCACGGTGCCGTCCAGCAGGAGTTCGACCTCCTCGGCGTCGCTGTAGACCTCCACGTGCACGGGTCCGCCCTCGCTTCCCGGCCAGGTCCAGCTGTCGGTCACGTCGCTCCACGCCCACGGTGTGGTGACCCTGACGGCCTTGCCGTGGTTCTGGGGGTTCTGTACCGCGACGTAGGGGTCCGAGCGCAGACCGAAGACGATCTCCCGGTAGAAGGACACCGGGCGCCGCCGACCGGTGATGTCGATGTCACCGCACCACGCGGTCAGCGCGGGGTAGCCGGGGGAGAAGGAGCCACCGGAGGAGGTGTCGCCCTCCTCCTCATACCTGATCAGTCCGATCCCGGTCTCACCGAGGTAGTCCCACCCCGTCCAGGTGAAGTCGCCGAGCACGTGGCTGTGGGCCTCGACGAGCTCCCAGTTGGCGTCGATCCGAGGTGGCCACGTCTCGGTCCCGACGATGATGCGGTCGGGGAAGAGCTCGCGATCCATGGCGTAGCGGGCGTCCCCGTAGTTCATGCCCGCCACGTCCAGGACGGCGTAGGACTCCTCCGTGCGCTCCGTGGCCTGCTCGGAGGCCTGGATGTGTCCCATCATCTGCCCGAACCCGGCCATCATGGTGTTCACACCGCCTCCGGCTGCCTGGTCCTGCCCCTCGGCGCGGGCCTGGCGCTGCTGTTGCATTCCGGGCAGGACGACGTCCAGCAGGGAGACGAAGTTGTTGACGCCGTTGGTGACGAACCGGGTCGGGTCCAACGACCGGACCTTCTCCGCCAGGCGTCGGCCCCAGGCCGCGCCGACGCCGCTGCCGGTCTCGGGGATCTCGTTGCCGATGGAGTAGAAGACGACGCTGGGGTGGTTGAAGTCCTTGGCCACCAGGGCTTCGATGTCGCGCTCCCACCACTGGGCGAAGTCGGAGGCGTAGTCGAAGTCGGACTTGCCCGAGGTCCACATGTCGAACGTCTCGTCCATGACGAGCATCCCCAGCCGGTCGCAGGCGTCGAGCAGGGCGCTGCTGGCGGGGTTGTGGGAGCTGCGGACGGCGTTGAACCCGGCTTCCTTGAGCAGGGCGACCCGGCGCTCCTCGGCCGCCCCGATCGCGGCCGCCCCCAGGGGGCCGTTATCGGAGTGGATGCACGCCCCGCGGAGTTTGACCGGCTCCCCGTTGATCCGCAGGCCGTTGTCGGGGTCGAGTTGCAGGGTGCGGACGCCGAAGACCACGGTCTCCTCGTCGACGGTCTCCCCGTCCTGGTCCAGGCGGATCCGGACCGTGTACAGGTGCGGGGACTCCACCCTCCACCGCTCGGGGCGGGGAACGACCAGGCGGCGTCGGACCACCCCCTCCTCGGAGGGCAGCAGCGTGATCGGTGAGGTGGAGGTGGCCACGTCGCGGCCTTGGCCGTCGGAGACCACAGCGGTGAGCCGGGCCGTGGTCGTGGTCGGTCCGGTGTTGGCCACACGCGCGGCGACCTCGACCACGGCGCGCTCGTCATCGACGTCGGGGGTGCTCACCCGGACGCCGTCGTGGGCGATGTGGAGGGGGTTCTTCACCACCAGGCGCACGTCGCGGTGGATGCCGGCCCCCGAGTACCAGCGGCTGTCGAGGTGGGCGCGGCAGGCCACGCGCACCTCGTTGTCGGCGCCGAAGTCCAGGTAGGGGTCGATGCGCACGGTGAACCTGGAGTAGCCGAAGGCGTGCTGTCCGGCCAGGTGGCCGTTCACGTACACCATGGCGTCGCGGTAGACGCCGTCGAACTCCAGCAGGACCCTCCTGCCGCGGTCCCCTTCGGGGACGGTGAACGTCTTGCGGTACTCGAACGCCCCTCCCGGGTGGTAGGCGGTCGTGTCCCCGCGCGGGGTGTCGGGGCGCCGTGGCGCGGCGATAAGGGCGTCGTGGGGAAGGGTGACCTCCTGCCACTGGCTGCCGTCGGTACCTCCCAGCTCCTGGAACGCCGTGACCTTGGGGCGGAAGCTCCAGCCGCGGTTGAAGTCCTCGTTGGTCATCCCGTTCGTCCTTCCAGGGGAAGGCCCTCGCCGGTCGTGTGCGTCATCGCATTTCCTTCCTGGCCCGCTAGTAACGCGCGTTACTAAATGACATCATACTAAGTAACGCGCGTCAATGAGGAAGAAGGAGCGTCGGAATGCGCATGTCGGGCTTTCACGTGCCCAAGCGGTCAACCGTGTGCCGGGAGCGCCACACGAAAGTGCCGTCTCCGCCTGGGGCACCGCGCGCCCTGCTCACCGGCCCCGAGAACGCGTGCTTCGGACCGGCACACGCCGGTAGGGTCGCAGGGCACAGCGAACAGGTCCGGCACCGCTGTGTTCCCGGCCGTCGCCGCCTTGGGGGAACACGGTTCGTCGAGGAACACCGCGGACCGGACCGGGCCGCGCGTCCTGTGGGGGTGGACCGGTGAGAAGGGGTATGCGCGCGTCGGCGGTCGACGTGCTGACCCGCGGCCTGGACATCCGTGACGAAGCCGTGCCCGGCGAACACGGTCCCGTGCCCGTCCGCCGCTATGACAGGGCCGATGGCCCAACTGTGGCCGCGCTGGTGTGGGTCCACGGGGGCGCCTTCTCGCACGGGGGCCTCGACCAGCTCGAATCCCACGCGGTCGCCGCCGCGCTCGCCCAGCGCGGTGTAGGGGTCGTCGCGGTGGACTACCGGCGCGTTCCCGCGTGGAACTGGTTCCGGGACGCGCCCCCGGGGCCTCTGCCCGGGGTGCGCTACCCGCTGCCCCTGGACGACGTCGCCTCCGTCTACGAGACCGTGCGCCGTGCCCGCCCCGACGCCTGGCTCGGCGGAGCGAGCGCGGGCGCCTGCCTGAGCGCGGCCGCGGCCCTGCGCCTCGCCGCGCGGGACGCCACCGTGCCCGCCGGCCTGGTCCTGGCCTACGGCACCTTCCACGCCGCCCTGCCGCCGATCCCCGAGCACGTGCGCGCGCGGGTGCGGGGGCGGCACGGCCTCGCCCAGATCCGGGCGGCGACGGTGCGACGCATGAACCACAACTACGCGGGGTCGGCCGAGGCGATGGGCGAGCCGTTCGCCTTCCCCGGCGGCCACGACCTGCGCGGTCTGCCCGACACACTCGTGGTCGACGCCGACCGTGACACCCTGCGCGCCTCGGGGGAGGCCTTCGCGCGCGAGCTCGCCGCCGCGGGAGTGCCCGTGGATCACCACGTCGTGGCCGAATCGAGGCACGGTTTCCTCGACCGGCCGGAGGCCCCGTACTTCACCGAGGGCATCGCCCTCATCGCCGACAGGCTCACGGCCCCCCGGAAGGACGACAGCCCCTGATGCTTCCGGCCGTTGCCGCCGCGTCCTGCTGACCGCTGTGACCGGTGACTGGGGCGGAAATCGAGTGGCGTGTACTCGTCGTGCTCGGACGCTGGTGGCGGGAGGGCACGGTTGCTCTCACGGCTGGGGCGTACGATCCGGACGTCAGAACCAAGAAGGCTGGACCGAGGACCGAGCGGACCACGCGCAACCGGCATCAGCGACACCGTCAGTGCAACGTTGCTGACGGTCCGGAGCCCATTGGCCGCAGCAGCGCCGCGTACGGCGAGGCCCACTTTCCTTGCTGTGACCCGGCCTGGCAGGACGGGGCCGACTCGCGGGGACGTCTGAGCGCCTTCCGCTCGGGCATTCCGGGGTGACAGGTGTGCCAGGGCTGCTCGGTTGGTCTTGGCTGTTTTACCCGCCGCACGACGCAGCGCTCCATCAAGGCCTCTGCCCGCTAGGTGGAAGACAGGCGCGCCTTTGGTGGGGTGGAGGTGGGGTTGAAAGAGGGGCGCCCGTGGGCGTCCTCCGGTGACCGTTCCCGTTGTCTGGTGGCCGGGACTCGTGCCCTGGCCGCGTTTTTCGTGTTGTTGAGCGACCTTCCCTGACTCCCAGCGGCCTGGCGCGGCTTGACTGGTCGTCATTCGCGCTGATCGGTGCGTATGAGTTGTTGATGCGTGAGTTCCGTACGGCAGCGAGGAGCGTACGCGCTGCGTCCGCAGACGACGGACAGACAACGCAACCGATATTCGAAGCGAAGCCCGAGGAGGCTCAAGTCTCCGTCGCGTCGGACGCTTCGAAGCTCACCGATCTCCAGGTCGTGCACAACACGGAGGCTGGGCCTACCGCAGAGCCTGCCCTGTCACCGTTCCAGGCCAGGGCATGGCGGTGGGCTTCGGAACAGCAACAGGAAAAAGGTGAGTTGCCGAGCGGTCGTGAGATCGCGGCGCGCTTCTGCCGCAAGGAGCGTTGGGGCCGTCTGGTGAAGCAGCGAGGGCAACGCCAGGGCACCAACACCGACCTTTCAAAAAAGAGCCTGTGGGGCATGGGGTGAGGTCCTTGCCCGTGGATGCTTGACGTACTTCGGAGTAGGACAACCTGCACACACATCAACGTTTCCACCACATGCTGTACCAAGCTGTTTACCGCATGAAAATACCTTGCCGACTTGGACCATATGTGTTGGCGAGAAGAGTTTGCCTCGTCGACGGGCGCACTTCGGTGGCGAAGCAAACGGTGGCTGCTTGCTGGCGGCTGCCGTCGACCGGCACACGCATGGCGTTGAGGAAGCTGTGTTCTCAGTTGATGAGTGTGGGGGTTCGAGTCGGAGGCCGGACTCGTCAGGTACGTACATGCCGCTGACCTTGTCCGCGGACCTGGCGCTGGACGGGCGGTGACCTGGAATGGATTCTTCCCGCTGGTCCCGCTGGACAACCATCGCCGCCGTGCTGATGCTGGCCGTGATCGCGGCCGTGGTGAGCTACAGCCACATGTACGAACTCGCGTTGCGCCACGGCGAGCCGGAGTGGCGGGCGGCCCTGTTCCCATTGTCGGTGGACGGGATGATCGTCGCCTCCTCCATGACCCTGCTAAGCGACGCCCGCAACGGCCGCAAGGGCGGTCTGCTGCCCTGGGCACTGTTGATCATCGGATCGGGCGCCTCCCTGGCGGCCAACGTCGCGGTGGCCGACCCCACGATGTGGTCGAGGATCATCCACGCCTGGCCGTCGTTCGCACTGATCGGTGCCTATGAGTTGCTCATGCGCGAGTTCCGTACGGCTGCGAGGAGCGTACGCAGTGCGGACGCGGTGCGTACGCACACCGGGGACGGTACGGGAGAAGTAGACCGTGGAGTGGAGAGTGACCAGCGGCTCGGGCTGTACGTCGTCCCCGAACAGGAGGCGGGTCAGCATGAGGTGTTGGAGCCCACGGCTGGAGTGGACGGCAGGGTTCCGCCTCGGGTTCAGTCGCGGGCATGGCGGTGGGCTCTGGAACACCGTAAGGAGCACGGGTCCCTACCCACGGGTGAGGAGATCGCGGCGGCCTTCGACCGTAAACCTCGGTGGGGAAGGTTGGTCAGCCAGTGGGGCCGCGAGGGGAAGTTCGATTCGGTGATATCCGACAGAGCGGAGCCCGACCAGGTGCCTGCGGCACGTTGAGGTCTTATCGGCGGATTCTTTCCCTGCAGGCGGAAAGAAGCGAGGGGGCGGTTATGCCCTTCGGGCTTTGACGTCCTGCGGAACAGTGCTACAACGGCCTCGTCGTGCATGGTCACGAGTTTCCATGCCCTTCGGGCTTTGACGTCCTGCGGAACCCTTCCCGGATTTCACGGCCTCTGACCTGCGCCGACGCATCCCTTCTGCACGCGACTGGCTCCCACTATCCCCAAGAGTGCGTGACCCACGCAACATTCTGTCTCCGTGGGGCGGTGACCAGCATAAACGCCTTGCGCGCAAAGCGGGGTTTTCGGACCCGAACCAGATTCGGTGTACACGTCCCCGCTCACACGATCCAAAAGTCCTCCCGTTCCTCCAATCTACGATTGCCCAACACCATCACCTTGTCCAGATCCGGAACCCGCAGCGGGTACACCCGCACCTGGTCCTCATCGGGTTCGATCGCCTGCAGCAGCGCCTTGCGCAGCTCTTCAAACACGTGCGGCGAAGGCATCACGGCCTCGAACACGCTGTACTGCACCCGGGGCCCGTAGGCAGCCAACAACTCCGACACGCTCTGGCGGCGACCGTCGTCGGCCACGTCGTAGCACACCAGGTAGAACCGGCGCCGGTGCGGGTGCTCACCCATCACTCACCGCCAGACCAACGACGTGTAGGTGTCCTCACGTCCCGCGAGCACCCCCGCCAGAAGGCGTGCCTGCGCGGTCAACGCCATTCGGTAGGACACCCTGCGCCCCAACCCCGGATGGCGGACCAGCGTCAGCATCCGCTTCTCATACGCGGCCAGAAACACCTTCAACGTCTCCGGGGCCATCCGACACCCCTTCTCATCCTCCACCGGATGGTCGAACCCCTCCGGCGCCACCTTGCCTTTCAGTACCAGGGCGGTGACCACGCTGTCCACGACCACCGGCCGGAACTCCTCCATCAGATCCAACGCCAGACTGGCCCGCCCCTGGGCCAGGGAGTGCAGGAAACCGCCCTCGGGGTCGAGCCCGGCGATGTGGCAGGCCACCACGGCGTCGTTGAGCAACAACGTGTAGCCGAAGGAGAGCATCGCATTGACCGGATCCGGGGGCGGACGCCGCCGACGGTGGGCAAAACCCCACGCAGGACCGAGCATGCGCCCCCAACAGGCGAAGTAATCCCGGCTGGCCGCACCTTCGTAGCCCATCAACTCCGCGATTCCGCCCGCCTCGCCTGCCCGGACACGGGCCTGGGCCAAGCGCTCGGCCACCACGGACGCCTCTCCTCCCGCGTCCTGGGGAGCGGACGTCGAACGCGAGGCCCGCAGCAGGGCGGTGCGCTGGTTGGCGATCTTGCCCGCGACGAACACGCGCGCGAAGGCCAATGCCCGGGCGCCGTCCAAAGCGGTCTCGTACTGCGCCGCGCGCACGTGCACATCGGAGCCCAGCGCCCGGGACAGACGTCCCTGGAAGCGTCCGATGTCGTCCAGCAGCACCAGTTCCACCCCCTGGCGCAGCGCCCGGTGCAGGAACGGGGTGCTGAACCCCACCCGACCCACCCCCACGACCTGGCGGACCCGCTTGAGGTTGACCGACAGCAGCACCTCCTCACCGTGCTCGATCCGCACCCGGTCGCCCCGGCTGCGCACCAGCGCTCCGGGAGTGGTGACGTAGACGGTGGTCTCCAGCGGGCTGGCCCGCTCCTCAGCCGCCACCCCGTCGCGGGAGCCGACCGTGCGCTCGAGGAAGTCCACTCCCTCATCGAAGGAGACGACGTGGGACTTGTCGGTGTTCAGGTCCAGGCCCCACTCGGCCAGGGTCTCTGCCGCTGTGGCCAGAGCTTGTTCGGCTTCGGTGCGCGTGTGGGCGGGGATGGTGAAGTCGTCGGCGTAGCGCAGCACTTGGTGGCCGCGGCTGAGCATGGCCTTGTCGAAGGCGTCCAGGTACAGGTTGGTCAGCGCTGGTGACAGGGCGCTGCCCTGGTGCAGTCCCCGGCCCTGTCTGCGGCCTGAGCGTACCCGGGAGGCCGCAGGCCCGGTGGCCTCCCGGGAGATCAGGTGCTGCACCAGCAGGCACAGCTCGGCGTCGGGTACCAGCTCCTTGACGCGGGTGATGGCGGGCCAGCGGGGAATGCGCTCGAAGCAGTCGGTGATGTCAGCGCGCCACCCACCGGGCGCCCGCTTTACGGGCCTGGGTGAGGGCGCGTATCGCGTCGTTGACGCCGAGGCCGGAGCGGTAGGTGAAGCTCCACGGTGAGAGCACCGGGTCCAGGTACGGCTCGACGACTTCCAGCACGGCCCGTTCCACGATCCGGTCGCGCACGGCCGGGATCGCTAGCAGCCGGGTGCCGCCGGAGGACTTGGGTACCTCGATGGCCACCACAGGGCCGGGTGTGTACTCACCCGCCAGCAGTTGTTCGCTCAGCTCCACCAGGTTGCGCAGGGCGCCGCGTTCGAATTCCTGGACCTGGTCGGATTTGACGCCGTCCTCCAGGTCGTTGTCTCGGACCTCGTTCCATGCCGAGAAGAGGCGTTCGTTGTCCGCGACCTGGCGGAGCAGATTTCCCATCGCATTCACTCCCGAGAGCTTTGCAGAGTTTTCTTTCTACTCTGATGCCCTTCGGGCTTTGTTCCGCGTGGAAAGTCGCATTGGCGGTAACGGTGCGGACTGGCCGTGGTTTCCATGCCCTTCGGGCTTTGACGTCCTGCGGAACGCAAGACGCCACAGGACGTGCTACTCATGGCGCTGTTTCCATGCCCTTCGGGCTTTGACGTCCTTCGGAACAAAGATGGCCTGAGCTCGGCTGCGCAATGGGGGTTTCCATGCCCTTCGGGCTTTGGCGTCTTTCGGAACAGTAGTTGCTATGGGCATCTACGCCCTTTTAGGTGGTTTTCCATGCCCTTCGGGTTTTGACGTCCTGTGGAACCCTTCCCGATTTTCATGGCCCCTGAACTGCGGCGATATACCCCCTCTGCGCGCGACTGCCCTCCAAAGCAACGCAACCCACGTGGCCCAGGCAACAAAGCGCGCTCCCGAGCTCATGAACAGCGCAAACCCGCTGCGCGCAACCCGGGGTTTTCGCACCAGAACCGGATTCGGTGTACACGCGTCCCCCACCGGGCCCGGTGAGCGATCACACCAGCCCCATCCTTACCCTCCCCCGGCCCCGTCCGCCACCCCTATGCCGCAAGCGGCCACAGATCCCCGTTTTCCCTGACACGCCACCACCGGCGTTGCTACCGTGACCGCAATATCCACGCGACGGCCCCCGCAACCGGCGCCCCACCCCCCTGCCTCTTCGGGAGACCGTGTGCCCACCCAGTGGACACTCACCCCCACATCCCCCCTGCCTTCCGGCACCGATCCCGCCCACCTGCACGCTCTGGCCTGCCGTCTGCTGGAGACCCCCGGCAGTGAGCACACCGCCCAGACCAAGCCCTTCACCGCCGCTCTCGACGAGGGACGGCTCCTGCTGAGCTGGCTGGACGAGCCCACCGAGCCCGACCTGGCCGCCTACCTGGCCGCTCCGGTGCGCCTGGGAGAGCACACACTCCGCCTTGCCCTCACCGAACGCCGGGCCCAGCCCTACACCCGCATGGCCGCCACTCCGCCTACACCGCGGGCCAGGGTCGAGTTCACCAGTCCCGCCTACGTCAACCGCGCCGGACGCCAGATCCCCCTTCCGGACCCCGAACTCCTCCTCGCCGGGCTCGCCCGACGCTGGGCCGCTTTCAGTCCCCAACCGCTCCCACCCGACGCGGTCACCGAGGTCCTGGAGTCGGTCCACCTGGCTCGCCACGACATTCGCACCCAACCGGTCGGTACCGGCCGACACCAGCGCACCGGGTTCGTCGGCCACGCCGTGTTCGGCCTGCCCGCCCGCGCCTCACGCGCCGCCCAACGCGCCTTCGCCGCCCTGTGGTCCTTCGCGGCCTTCGCCGGGGTGGGCGCGCAGACCACCCACGGCCTCGGGCACGTCCGCGCGCACCTGCACGAGCAGCCCGCTCGACCGAGGCCAGAGCGTAGCCAGGGCGCTGTCCGAGAGAAGCCCACGAGCCCCACCAGCACCACGCCCACCGAACAGGTCCGCCACCTCTCACAGAACGAAGCCGTATGAGCGAACCCGAACCGCGCGACCTGGTCGTCATCGCCCTCTCCGGCGTCCAGCGCTTCATCACCGAGTCCCGCACCACCGCTGACGCGGCCAACGCCAGCGACATCATGGCCTGGCTGGCCACCGAAGCCGCCGTCCAACTGGCCAGGGACGGCGCCGAACTCGTCATTCCCGCCAAACCCGACCCGTCAGCAGCACCGAACCGGATCGTGGCGCTGACCGCCACTGGGGAAGGAACCGACCTGGCCCGAGCCGCGGCCGACCGGGTGCGCTCCGAGTGGCGGACCTGGACCTCCCGGTTGTTCGGTGAACCTCGAGACGTCCCCGGCTTCCCTGAGGTCATGTGGAGTGTGGCCCCCGCCGCGGTAGGCGATTACGCCGAGCAGTGGAAGACCGCGCAGACCGCTCTGGCCGCGCGCAAGCGGTTGCGCGCCTTCGACTACCCCGAGCGCACCGGAACCCGGCCGTGCGCGGTCTCACCGCGCTGGCCCTCGGAGAAGTCCCCGCCCTCGGGCGTGCCCCGGCACGAACGCGGCAGTGAGCTGTCCGCCGCGGTGTGGCTCAAGCGCCGCTGGCACGCCACGCCCGCGCTCCGCTCCACCCACAGCAGGGGTTTCCCCTCCACCGCCTCGATCGCCTCCACCCCCTTCCGCGAACGCGTACTGGACGCGTGGACCGCTCCCGGAGTGCGCGACCTGGTCGCCGAGCTGAGCACCGCCGCCCGGGAGGTGATGGGCGAGGACCGGTTCCAGGTCCTGGAGGGCGCCGTTCCGTGCCTGGACCGCGCGGGCCGGAACGAACTCCAGCAGTGGTTCGTGCGCGGCGCTGGGTGGTGGGTCACCCCCGAGACCTGGAACGCCGACACCCTCACCCACGAGTACGGAACACCCGGCAGCCCCGTCGACGCTGCCGCGGTACGGCGAGGTCGGCACGCCGCCGAGAAGCTGGCCGAGGTGATCGGCGCCGACGCCAACCCCTACTACGCGGTACTCGCCGCCGACCTCGACGGTCTGGGGACACACCTGTCCACCGCTCCCATCACGCACCAGGGCCACCGGCGCGTATCCCAGCGTCTGGGAAAGCTCTCCCAGACCCACCGCAGCCAGGTCCAGGAGGACCACTCCGGGGTGACGGTGTACTCGGGCGGGGACGACCTGATGGCCTTCCTGCCCGCCGTGACCGCCCTGGAGGCGGCTCAGGCCTGCCGGGCGGAGGTGGACGGGAACCCGACCACGCTCAGCTGCGCGGTGGTCTTCGCCCACCAGGGCTCCCCGCTGCACACCGCCATTGCCCGGTCCCGGGAGCTGCTGGTCGCAGCCAAGGAGGTCCCCAACAAGAACGCCGTCGCCGTCGGCTACATCACCGGCTCGGGGTCCCGTTCCCACACGGTGCGTCCCTGGACCTCGGACTGGGTGGAGGACGCCCTGGGCACGCTGCGCGCGTTCAAGCCGCACACGAGGGGGACGGCCCCGGCCACCGAGGACAGCGGGCTCTCACCTCGGCTGGTCAACGACCTGTACGCCGAGCGCGCGGCCCTCGCCGACCTGGCCGCGAGTCCCCACAGGAAGACCTACGAGGCGGAGGTGACCCGGTTGGTCCTACGGCACGGCGGCACCGCACAGCAGGCGCGGAACCTGGTGAACCTGGGCAGGTCCGAGCACGGCGAGGCCTCCCACGCCCCGGTGCCGCTGGCGGCGGCGCGGGTCGCGGTCTTCCTCAGGAGGCAGGCATGGTGACACCTGGGCCGACCGGGGCACGGGAAGAGGGCACCGACGACAGCGCGCCGACGCCGGTGTGGATGGCACTGCGCCCGCGCGACGCGATCCAGGTCCGGGACGGGCGTACCTTCGCCGCCGGGGCCGGAGGAGCGGCACACACCCAGCGCCCCTGGCCCAGCACCGTCGCCGGTGCCCTGGGCGCGGCCTTCAAAGCCGCAGCGGGACCGGACACGGACCCGGCCCCGGAGCCGCGTACGGTGCGGGGTCCCCTCCTCGGCCGGTGGGACACCGGAGCGGAGCGTTGGCACCTGGCCTTTCCCGTCCCCGCCGACGTGGTGCCCTCCGACACCTCTGACCGCGTCTGGCGGCGTCTGCGACCTCAGGACACACCCGCTCTGACCGACCTGGACCGGGACGGGCTGCGGTGGCTGCACGCCCCCGACGCCGGAACCCGGGACGAGGACCTGTGGTGGAGCGCTTCCGCGATGCGCGGCTACCTGCACGGAGAGGGGATCGACTCCGAACTCCTGTCGCGCCTGAGCCCTCCCCTGGATGTCGAGCACCGCACCGGCATCGCTAGGCAGGGCCGGGCCGCCCGCCACGCCCACCTGTACGCGTCGGACTACCTGCGGCTGCGCGAGAACGCCGACGAGGAGTGGGCGTTCCTGGCACTGTGCGAACTTGACCCCGCCCTGCCCCCGCCGCCTCCGGGGCCCGTCCGCCTGGGTGGTGAAGGACGCCTGGCCGACGTCCGCGTGTGCGAGCGGCAGAACCGCCTCGCCCTCCCCGAGCACCCCGAGCACTTCCCCGACGGGAGGGTTCTGGTGTATCTGGCCACCCCCGCGATCTGGCGGCGCCGTTCCCCCGACGGAACCTGGCGCAACACCTGGCTGCCTCCTCTGCCCGAGGGCGCGCACCTCGTCTCCGCCGCGGTCAACGGCCCCGAACACGTGGCCAGCGCGCGCCCCGACCGGAACGGCGGGGTCGAGTACGCCTGGCTGCGGTGGGCGGTGCCCGCTGGGTCGGTCTACCTGCTGCGCTTCACCGGCCCGGACCCCGAGCGCGCCGCGAGGGACTGGGCGGCCCGAGCGCACGGGCGCGCCTGGGGCGAGGGCGGCGACAACCCTGACCACACCGGCCGACGGCTGGCCACAGCCGGGTTCGGACTGATCCTGACGGGAACGTGGACGTGAAAGACCTGCTGGCGTTCTTCTACGCCGAATCCCCCCTGCACGCCGGTGCCTCCGACAGCGAGGGGATCATCGACCTGCCCATCCAGCGCGAGGCGCACACCCGCTACCCGACCGTGTACGGGCAGAGCCTCAAGGGTGCTCTGCGACAGGCGGCGGAAGAGCACCCCGAGTGGTCCGACCGGGACGTGACCGAGGTGTTCGGCTCGCCTGTTGGCCAGGGCGGTCCCACCACTCCCGGGCTGTTGTCGGTGGGCGACGCCCAGCTGGTGGCGCTGCCGGTTCCGACCCTGCGCCGGACCTTCGCATGGGTGACCTCCGTGATGGCGCTGGGACGGCTGGCACGCAAATACCGGGCCTCGGACGCCCCGTCCGGGCCCGCGCTGCCCGAGGAACCGGGGGAGGCCCTCTCCACCGGCCACGGCTGGACGGGGGAGCAGGCCTTCGGCCCCCTGGTCCTGGCGGTCGACGGCACCGGGGCCAACGAGCAGAACCAACTGCTCGGGGCGTGGGCCGAGAGGATCCGCTCCGACGCCTTCGCCAACGAGGACGCGTTCGCGCCTTTCTCGAACAAGTTCGCCAAGGACCTGGTGCTCGTGACCAGTGACGCGATGGCGGCTCTGGTGGAGGAGGGCACCGAGGTCAGCGTCCGCGTCCAGCTCGGCGCGGACAAGACCGTGGAGAACGGACCCTTCCACAGCGAGTACCTGCCCGCGGAGACCGTCCTGGCCTCCACCCTGACCCTGCGTGGCCCACGGGGAGCGACCGACCCCTCCCCGGAGCACGTGCGGCTGGTGACCCTGCTGCTGCACGGGACGGGCACGGCCCTGCACCGGATCGGCGGGGACGAGACCCTCGGCAAGGGGCTGGTGTGGACACGCCTGGCAGGCCAGGGCGCTGGTACGGAGGAGGCCTGATGCATCGGATCGACCAGGGCATGGCGCGCACCGCCGCCGGTCTCCTGCCCGAGGCGACGGGGGACAACGCCAGGGAACTGCGCTCCCGGTTCCGGCACCTGCCCATCCAACTGCACGGCAGCGGCCTGGCGGCCACCTACGCCTTCCTCGCCGCCCGATCGAACTCGGCGTCCTCGGAGCGGCTGACCCAGGCCTACCGCGCCGTCGCCCAGCAGATCCGCACCCACCTGGCCGACAAGGGCCTGGTTCCCGCTGCCCTCGCCACCGAGGCGGAGCCCGGAGTCCACCGGGCGGTGCTCTCGGCCCTGGGTGACATGGACTGGGCCACCTACGCACGGGCCAGCCGCGAGGTGGGTGTCCTGTTCTCCTGGCTGCGCAGACTGGCCGACGCCGTCTACCCCAACACGAAGGCCGAAGCGGCCCCGCCGGGAGGAGGAGAGAGCCGGTGAGCGAGGAGAACACCCAGTCCCCGCGCGAACCGGGCCGCCCCGGGTTCTCACCCGCCAACATGCCGAAGGCACGCGGCCCCCAGGGGCCCAGGCCGGGACCGCCGCCCGGGCGGGCAGCCGTTCCCCGTACGGCTCCGGGCCAGATGCCCGGCGCCCGGACACGGGCCGACGGAGACCCTCCGCGGAGGGCGGAGCGGGACCGGCCCGTTCCCGGGGCCGCTCCGCGCGTGAGCATGCCCGTACCCAGTGCCGGACCGCTCGGAGGCCTCCTCCAGGCCGAGTGGGGGACCGACGCACATCCGCACCCCGCTCTGGTCGGTTCGGGCGCCAGAGGGAGCACCAACGCGCTGATCGTCCTGCGCCGGACCGCGTTCGTCCCCGAAGGGTCCGGCGGGGTGGAGCTGTCCCGGCAGGCGGGCCAGTCGCTGGTGCGGTGGGCCCAGGACCACGACCTCGGCCAGGTGCGCGAGGACGTGCTCAACGCCGCACGGCGACGTGAGCGCGCACTCGACCAGCTCCGATCCCAGGGCAAGCACGTGGTCCGCGTCCTCCTCACTCCCGAGTGGCGGCTCGCCGTCGGACTCGGGGAGAAGGGCAACGCCCACGAGCTCGGACTCACCCTCCACGGCACGTACGGATGGCCGATCATCCCCGGATCCGGTCTCAAGGGTGTGACGGCGGCCCACGTGTGGGACAAGGCCGGAAAGACGACCAGAGGCAGAGAGATCTTCCGCACCGTCTTCGGCGCCCCCTTTCCCCCCTCCCGCCAGGACCCCGACCGGGAACGCGGCGAGGGCGACACCGGCACGGAGAGCCGCGCAGAGCCGAAGGACCGAGGAGAGGACCGTGACAGAGCGGCACGGGGCGCGGTGCGCTTCCTGGACGCCTTCGCGGTCGACGGCCCGGTGACGGTGTCGGCCGACGTCCTCACCCCGCACGTGAAGCCCTACTACGACACCACCCGGGCACGGAGGCAGGGGGAGGACCCCGAGCCCCCGGCGGAGCACCACCAGCCCGTGCCCGTGCACTTCCTCACCATCACGGGCGGCATCTTCGCCGCCGACCTCGTCGGGGACACCGAGCAGATCACCGAGTTCGCCGCGAACCGCCTCCAGGAAGCGGTCGAGGACCTGGGAGTGGGAGCCAAGACCGCGGCGGGCTACGGATACATGGACGCGAACAGGGGTGAGGTATGACGGTCCACATCGTCTCGGTCGGGATCAGCCTCAGGGAATTCTTCGAGAGAGGCCACCTGGAACGGGTAGGCCGGACCGTGCCCGGGGGCGAGGAAGCCCGTGAGTACTGGAAGCAGGACAAGCTGGGACTCGCCGAGGGGGTGTATGACGCCACCGCCCGTCTCAAGGACGCCTTCGGCCCGAAGTCCGGCGTTGACGTCCCCTCACGCAACGCACTCGCCGTCTTCAAGGAGCTGGCCCAGGACGTGCAGGCCAGGAAGTGGACATCCGTGCCGGGGCTGTCCGCGGAACTGGACACCGTACGCACCTACAACCCGGCGATGGTCGCGGACGAGGACCTGACTGTCCTGCTCTCCAGTGACACCGAGGACGGACGCGCCTGCGCGGTCTGGACGGCCATCGCCCTGGCCAAGGGGGACGTAGAGCGGATCCTGTACCTGGACGGAGTCGGCCCGGACACCCGGCTCGTCCGCCCCGAACGCGGACAGATCCTCGTGCTCTGCGTCAAGGGGCTGGACGCCCAGCGGGACACGGAGTTCGCCCAGGCGATGGAGGGTCTCGGCTACCTGGCCCGACTGCTCGTCGGCAACCGAACGCATGGCATCGACCCGCTCCTCGACCAGGAAGAGCGAGTCCTCTTCCATCTGTCCGGCGGTTACCGGGCCACCGTGCCCTACCTGATCGCGACAGCCGAATGGTTGCGCAGCCTGGACCGCGACGCGCAGGCCCACGTCCTGCCCGAGAAGGCCGAGCGCACCGTGCCCATCCCGCTGCGCCGCATGCCCCCGCGACTGGTCGGCCTGGAACTGGCGGGCTTCGGTGCGCACACCGCGCCCAGGGTCCCCGAGGGCGCGCTGCTGGAGGGCTACGCCTACGAAGAGCAGGGCCAGGGCGCCAGACTCACGGCGTTCGGCCGGGGCATGCGGATCCTGTTCGAGGAACACCTGGAACACGGGCGGTGACCCGGTGACCGCCTCAACCGCGCCCGGCGACTCCGAAGCCGTCGGTTTCGCCATCGCGCCCCGCCTGCGCTATCGGGTTCGCGCGGGGGTGGGCGTCGCGCTCAACCGGCACCGGCCGGGAAACAGCGAGGCGACCGACATCGCCGCGCTGTCCGCCCCCGCTGTACTTCGGGCGTACGCACTCATCCCGAAGGTGCTGAGCCCCCCGGTGGGCATCGTGGTCACCCCGCACGACGTCGACCAGGCTATCGACGCGATCACACGCGCACTGTGCGAGTACACGCCGAGACTCCTGGCCGCTCTGTACCGACCCCTGGCCATCATCCCTGCCCTGGCGAAGGAGGAGGCACAGGAGGCGGAGCTGAGCCTCAACCACCAGTGGTTCGCCTGGTGCTGGACCAGCGAGGCGGCCTGGCGGGCACTGCACTCCCGGTCCGGGGAGAATCCCCTTCCGCTGATGGACACCGAGGCCGAGGTGCTCGTGCCTGTGGCGGCCCGACACCGCTTCCTCGCCCTGTCCGAGCCCTACCGGGGCGCGCGGGGAGAGACCGGTTTCGTTCCCTCCGACGCTGCACACGCCCTCTTCGGCGGGCAGGGCGACCACCTGATCCTCGCCCACAGCCGCCACGCACGGTGGGAGTGGTCGGAGCTGCTCGGCCGCCACGAGTCCCTGCCCGCGCTGGACGGGGCTGAACCCGGTGAGATCGAGGCCGAGACCGACCTCCTGCTGTTCGAGTACCCGGGAGACCGGAACACCGGTTCCGGATACCGGGCGACCTTTGCCCGGCTGGGGCCGCCTCTGGCGGTCAACCACCAACGCCTGGCTGGTTTGAAACACGGTCCCCGGTACACCACCGAGGACGTCGGCTTTGCCTCCGGGATCGTCGAACGGCACCTGCTCCCGCGCTACCGCGTCCTCACAACCGCGCACGCCGCCCTGGCCCTGGCCGAATATCCCCGCCTGGGGAGGATCACAGCGGCGGCGACGCTGTTCCTGGGCGTTCTCGCCCTGGCCGGAGCCCTGTCCTCGCCCTGGTTGAGGTCCGTCCCCATCACCGGCTGGTCCCCCCTGAGCTTCGCCGCGGTCCTGGCTGGGTTTGCCTACGCCACCGGGCTCGTCGGGCTCATCGTGCACGGACGTGCGTGGGCGCTGCCCTGGCTCCTGCGCGTCCCGGCGGCTGCCGCGATCGGCCTGTTCGTCGTGACCACCATGCACCCGTCCTGGTGGGGAGCAGCCTTCGAGCCCACCGCCATGGAGATCCCCGGCAGGGAACCGGGCGCCGAACCGCCGTTGGGCCCTGTCTGGGTCGCCCTCCTCCTGTCCGCCGCGGCGTTCGCCTACCTGCTCGCCAACGCACGCAACACCGGTGTCGGCATCGGAGCGGCCCTCCTGCGGGCGTTCCTGGTGTGGTGCGCCGCCTCCGCGCACGCCCTCCTGATCGCGCTACTCGGCCTCGCCTGGGTCGTGCCCGTCTTCAGCGAGAACGGCCACATCTTCCGGGGAGCCTGGAACCTCTACCCCGACGCCGCTCTGGCCGCCCTGCTCCAGGCCGGAGCCTGGTGCCTCGTCGCCGGTGTCTTCTCCCAGATCCTGTGGGACGACCGGCCCCTGACCGCTCCCCTCACACACGCGCACTGGCGCACGGAACAGAGGTGACTTCCCATGTGGACCACACTCACGATCCAGGTGGCCACCCCGGTCTTCAACTCGGCCGCGACCCCCGCGGACGCGCACCTGGACGCGCCCCCCGAGGTCCGCGTCCCCTCCCTACGGGGCGGGATGCGGTTCTGGCTGCGGGCCATGGCGGCTCGATACGTCGGTGACAATCTGTACCGGCTCCGGGAGGTCGAGGACCGGGTCCTGGGCTCCACCGCCAGCTCCTCACCCGTCAAACTGCGCATCCCGCGCCAGCCCACGCCCTCCACGGTAGAGCTCCAGACTCTTCTCGACGACTGGGAGCAGGGCAAGTGGATCGCCTACCTCCTCGGCCCGGGGCTGACCACCAAGGGAAGGCCGCTGACGAGGAACTTCATCCCCCCACAGGAGTTCCAGCTCAAGGTCCGCCTGGAAGGACGGGACCGCGACGCCCACCAGTGCGCCCTGGCCGCGCTCTGGCTCAACTGTGCCTATGGCGGCGTCGGGTCGCGCATCCGCCGCGGATTCGGAAACCTGCGCATCGTGGGAGCACAGCAGGGGCTTCCCTTCGAGTCGGGGTCCTCGCTGATGCACACCCCAGGACTTTCGCACTACGCCAAGGCTCAGCACCTGCTGTTCACCGGTCCCGCGGCAGAGGCCCGCGAGGCGCTGAGCAGGGTGTGCGCTGCGACCGGGGACGGCAAGGCCGCCGCGGAAGCGGAGGAGTTCGACTGGGGTGAGGAGCCGATCGCCTCGTTCCCGGCGCTGGGCGAGGAACACACCACAGCGGGGATCGCAGGCGGCCGGAGCCAGGCGTCCTGGCAGGCGGTCCTGGCCAGGACGGGCAGGGAGTTGCGCTACTTTCGCGCCGAACTCGACTCGGACAAGGCAGAGGACTACAGCCCGGCGATCAAGACGAAGGGGTGGGTCGACGTCATCCACGATAAGGCGAGGCGGGAGAAGCGGATGCCCATGGCCGCTATGGGCCTGCCCCTGGTGTACAAGGGCGACTACGATGTAAGGGCCACCAGGACCAAGGCGGACGGCGGTGTGGAACAGCTGCGCCGGGCCTCGCCGCTGTGGCTTCGTGCGGTGGGAGACAAGAACGAGTGGAGACTGTTCTCCTTCGCCTTCTGGAACCGTTTTCTGCCCGAGGGCGACGCCGTCAGCGTGGACCTGTGGAAGCGGGGCAGCCATGTCCGGGAGCTGGAGGCCAGCACGGACAACGCCCACGGTCTCGTGGAGAACTGGATCGATGAGATTGGGCAGGGAAGGAGCTTCGTCCGCAGGGCGTGAGCCCAGGAAACCTCCAAGCGGTAGGGGAAGGGCGCGTACGGTAGTCGGCGCCCACAACTCAGGAAGCCGGTTCGTTTGCAGAGGCGGTATGGCACCGCAGGTCAGGGGCCATGAAAACGGGGGAGGGTTCCTAAGGACGTCAAAGCCCGAAGGGCATGGAAACAAGGTTGAAGTAAACGACGTAGGCCATGCAAGCCTGCAGTTCCGAAGGACGTCAAAGCCCGAAGGGCATGGAAAATCGTAGCGACCACCAGAGCACACGCTACCGACTTCAGGTCCCGAAGGACGTCAAAGCTTGAAGGGCATGGAAACTTGACGATCAGGCTGTCCTTGACCGGCTGCTTGTCGCCGGTCTCGCGGGACGTCAAAGCCCGAAGGGCATGAAGAAGGGAGAGCTTGTCAGCTCTCCCTTGCGCGCTTGCCTTATCTAGCAGATTGGTTCTTCGCCTGCACCGGAAATGACTTCCGGGCTCTCAGCCTCGGCATTGTGGGCACAGAACAGGTGGTCGACCGCGCTTGGTGTGGATGAACGTATTCCCGCAGTCGCGGCAGGTGCGCTCTCCGGGGGATGCGGCAGGGGCCACCCCGCTTCGGGACGCCTTTCCTGTAGTTGCCTCTGCTGTTCCGTCTCCTGGGGCGATGATGTTGTGCTGCGGAGGGTTGAAGCGGGGGAGTGGATGCAGGTGCGCTCGCCCGTCGGGAAGCACCCACTCCGCCAGACGCGCGAGGTGGTCGTGGTGGGTGAACACCACCACCTGGAACCGGTCGGCCATCCCGTCCAACACCTTCAGCGCGGCCTCACTGCGCTCGTCGTCGAAGGTCATGAACACGTCGTCCACCACGAACGGCATGGTCTGCCCCGCCTCCGCGTACCGCTCCAGTGAGGCCAGCCGCAACGCCAGGTACAGCTGGTCGGCGGTGCCCTCGCTCAGCGCGGAGACCTTCTCCTCACGCCCGTTGCGGCGCACGACCCACAGGACGTTGTTGCCCTTGTCGTCCAGGTCCGGGCGCAACCCGGTGAAACGACCCAGGGTGAGGAACGCGAACAGCTCCTCGGCCCGGCGCAGGATCGGGTCCTGGTTCTGCTGCCGGTAGGCCTCCACCCGCGACAGCAGGATCTGCTCGGCGAGCGTCAGGCGTACGTACTCCTCCGTCTGCTCGGCGGCCCGCGCCACCAGCTCAGCGCGCTCCTCGGCCAACCGGGCGGCTCTGGCCGTTCCGTCGACGCGGGCGAACGCGCTGTTCGCATCGGCCAGGGCGGTGTTGGCCGCGTCGCGCTGGCCGCTCACCTCGTCCCGGTGGCGGCCCGCCTGTTCCAGGCGTTCTCGCACCTCGGCGTCTCCGAGGCCCTCAGCCTGCTGCTCCAGGGCGGTGAGGTCGCCCAGCCGGGCGAGGTGCTCCTCGGCCTCAACGATCCGCTTCCGCTGCTCGGCTACCTTGGTCGCGCGGTCGACCGCGGCCCGCAGCCCGGCGCTGTCGGTGACCCCGTACTCCTTCCACAGTGCGGCCAGGTCCTCCGCGACCTTGCGTTCGGCGGCCTGCGCGGTACCGAGCGCGGACCCGGCCGAGGCGATGCTCTCGCGCAGCTTCTCCGCCCTCTCGTGGTCGCGGGCGTTCGCCGTCACACGCTGGTCGAGCTCCTCCAGCGCCCGGGCGCGCTCACCCGGACTGTCGGGCAGCTCCTGTGCGCACAGTGCGAAGGCCGCTGCCAGGCGTTCGTCGAACTCGTCCACTTCCCGGTGCGCCTGCTCGGCGTCCCGTTCGGCCTCCTCGGCGCGGCGCAGCAGATCGTTGGCCTCGCGCAGCAGATCCAGTTCTGCCTGGACCTCCTCCGGGGCTGTGCCGGGGGCGAACCCGGCGGGCACGACGGCTTCTTCCCACCGCTGGGTCCAGTCAGCGAGTGCCGTCTCAGCGGTCGCCGCCGCCAGAGAGGCCTGTTCCAGGTCCGCGTCGGCGGCCCTGGCCCTCAGCTGGGCTTCGGAGCGCTGTTCGGCGGCCTGGGCCCGCCGCTGGAGTTCGGTGTCGGCCAGGTCGAGCAGTGCGGGCACGAGCAGGGTGATCTGCCCGCTGTCCACAGCCTGCGACGCCAGGGCCTCCACGGGGGCGCCCGCTTCGGTCAGCATGCCAAGGAGTGAGTCGATGAGGGCTCGGGCGGTCTGCTCCCACTGCTCCAGGTCCTGTTGTTGCTCATCTTGTTGCCGGTACAGGCGGCGCAGTGCGTCGACCCGCTCCAGCACGCTCTCCGCCGCGTCCAACGGCGGAGCGGGGACCGCCTCCCCAGGCCACAGGGACTCCCACTCCCGGTCCAGCTCGGAGCGCTCCCGGTCGAGCTCCTCCACCGCCTGGGCGCGGTGCTGCACGTCCTGCTCCAGCCCTCGTACCTGCTTTTCGAGGGTGAGGCGCTGGGCGATGGCGTCGGAGTGGTCCCTGAGACGGTCGGCGAGGCGGTCCGTGGCATCCAGCGCCGACTCGAACTCCCCGAACAGGTCCTCGGCAGACTCCTCCCGCCGGATCCGTGTCCACAGCGCGTCACGCCGCTCCCGTGCGTCGTGCAGGTCCTCGACGCTGGGCGGGTCCATCAGCGAGCGCAACGCCGCCAGCTCCTCCCGGGCCTTGGCGAGGCCGGTGCGGGTCTTGGCGTGTTCGGCGCGCTGGCTCTTGGTCTCGGCGGCGTGGGCGGTGACGCGGGTCCGGTACGCGCTGACCTCGGACCGGGTGGGAACGGCGGCGTCCAGGACGGCTGCGTGGTTCTCGGTGTCCCAACCGGCCTCGGAGGCCAGGCTGGCCAGTTCCGCCGTGGTGGCGGCCAGATTCTGCCGGGCCCGGGTGAACTCCTCCACCAGGCGCGGGGGCGCGTTCTTGACGACGGTGGCCAGTACGTCGTGGCCGTCGGCCTCGGGTAGTCCGTCGAGAAGGGCGCGGGTTCGGTCCGCCTCAGCGGTCTTGGTTTCGAGCTGGGCCCGGGTGTGGTCCACCCCGGTGACGAGGGCGGGGTGCTCCTTGGCCAGCGAGGTGATCCGCGTTTCCAGCGCGACGGGCACATGGAGGGCATCAGCCGCGTCGACCGCCGCTTCGGGACGGGCCCGGCGCAGCCGCTCCGCGGCGTCCGCGCGCAACCCCTGCGCGTCGCGTTCGAACCCCTGCAGGGAACGGGCGGTCTGGGCGTTCGCTTCCGCCGAACGTGTCAGCGCCGCCACCGCGTCACGGGCTGCCGTCAGACGTGCGTCGACGCTGAGCTGGCCCAGCTCCTCCCGGTGACTATCCAGGAGACGTTCGGCCTCCTCGCGTTGGAAACGACTGGAGGCGGCCTCCTCCTGCAGGGAGAGCATGCGCTCCTCTGCCTCCGGACTGGCCAGCGGCCCCTCCGCCTCCAGGGCTGCTTTCTCCCGCAGCGCCTGCTTCCTGGTGTGCAGGGGAGCAAGGGCCGAGCGCACGTCCTTCCACTGTTCGTGCTGCGAACGCGCCTTGCCCAACAGCGCGTCCAGCCTCGCGAACTCCTTCCCGGCGTCTTCGACCTGCTGGCGCAGGCGGACGAACCCGTCGGCCGCCGTCGCCTCCTGCTCGATTCTCTCGGTGAGCTCGTTGTACTGCGAGGAGGCCAGGTTCAGGGGGCGCTTTTGGCCCTTGGGCAGGTACAGCTCCTCCCTCCTGGCCCTCAGCTCCTCCAGGACCACGGCCAGGTCCAGGCTGGATTGCGCCGAGTACAGGGCCTGGCCGATGTCACCCTCACCCCGGACCAGGCTCTGCCCGCCGCTCTTCAACTCGGCGAGGGTGAGCGCGAAGGTCGTGGTGAAGACGTGCTCGGAGACCCCGTTGAGGAACCCGAGCAGGTGGCCCTCAGGAACCGGCTCGCCCGCCGGGGTGGTCAGCGTGTTCTCACGCCGCTTGTGCCGTACCACGTCGAGGGTGTCGTCGCCGTCGCTCAGCACCGCGCCCAGCCGCAGCTCCCGCTTGGCGTGCACGAAGTCGAAGGGGGTTTGCACCGGGATGCCGTACAGCAGAGCGCGCAATGCCGCCAGAGCTGAGCTCTTGCCCGCCTCGTTGGGGCCGTGGATCACGTGCACCCCGGGCCTGCTCAGGTCCAGGCTCTCTTCGCTGAAAGGGCCGAAAGCGGCCAGGTCCAGGCGTTCGATCCTCATCGCTTCTCCTCCAGCAGCGCCGTCAGCAGCTCCACGGCCTCCCCGGACATCCGCCCGGTCCATCCGTCCTCGGTGAACAGGCCCCGAAGGTCGGCGTGCAGCTTGGTCCGGATCCGCGTGGCGTCAACGATGCCGCGCACCTGCTCGGGGTCGGCGAGCAGACGGTCTCCCTCCTGGCGCACCCCTGCCACGATGTCCGCCACCTGCTCGGGGTCGACCCACTCCCGGAGATGGGTCGTTTCGACGCGGACTTTCTCGATCCACACCGACGGGTGCTCCTGGCCGATCCGGCGCACTGCGTTGGTGAACTCCTCCCGGCCTCGGACCAGAGGGGTGTGGGCCTCGCTGGGGCCGAAGGCGACCACGCGCACGGCGTTGGCCCGCCCTGGCTGGGCCCGGTCCACGACCTGGGAGGTCAACTGCTCCTCGACCCGCACGCAGGCGTCCGCCAGGTCCTCGGCGTCGGCCATGTCCACCCGGACCTCGTGCCAGCGGGCGGAACTGTCCAGGTCGTGGTGCTCGGGTGAGCCGACCACCTGGAGATCCTCGACGGTGACCAGCGTGCAACCCTTGGGACCGGTCTCCCCGGCGTCGCGCCCCTGGGTGTTGCCGGGAAAGACCACATACGGGCCGTCGCTGTGCTCGACGGCCCGGTGGTGAACGTGGCCCAGAGCCCAGTACTGGTAGCCGTGGTTGGCGAGCTGTTCCACGCTGCAGGGCGCGTAGCGGTCGTGGCCGGGGCGGCCGTTGAGCGAGGTGTGCAGCAGCCCGACGTTGAACAGGCCGGACCGCGCCGCTGGGTATCCCTCCGCGAGGTTGTGAGGAACCGCGCCCCGGGCGAAGCTCTGTCCGTGCACGGCCAAGCCCAGGCCCTCCCGGACCTCGGTGCCGGGGGAGCCGCTGTCGAAGCGGTGCACGTTCCCGGGCAGGGGGAGTTCCATCGTCATCTTGTTCTCGGCGTCGTGGTTGCCCGAGATCATGAAGACAGGGATGTCCGCCTCCTGGAGGCGGGCCATCTGACCGGTGAAGAACAGTCCCGTGTTGACGTCCCGCCAGGTGCCGTCGTAGACGTCCCCGGCCAGAAGAACTGCTGTGACCTGCTCTTTGAGCGCGAGATCCACGAGGTTCTCCACGGCCGCGCGGGTGGCTCCGCGCATCTGTTCGACGGGGGCGCGCTCGTATCTGACCAGGCCGCGCATGGGGCTGTCGATGTGCAGGTCCGCTGCATGGAGGAGTTTCACGGGGGACACCGTTCTCTGGGGAAGCAAAGCCTTCCAGGATGCCACGGGAGAGCCGGTTTCGCTCTGGTTTTCCGCCAGAAACTTCGCTCGCCTTGGTGAGCCCGTCTCCCAGCGGTCACACCCCTGCGGCTGGTCGCGGGACGGGGTGGCGGCCGTAGGTGGCGGTGAGGGAGGATGGGGTGGCTCAGGTCCTCACGGAGGTTGCGTGTACACCGAATCTGGCTCGGGTGTAAAAAGACCGGTTTGCGTGCACGGCGTTTTTGCTGATCAAAGACTTGGGAACGCCGTTTGTGGCTTGGGCCACTCGCGCTTGGGAGTGTTCGGGGGTGGTTGCGTGCAGAGGGGGTGTATCACTGCAGACTGGAGGCCATGAAAATCGGGAAGGGTTCCGAAGGACGCCAAAGCCCGAAGGGCTGAGGGGCCCTGCTGTTTCCGGACAGGGTTTGAACTGCCTGTCTCATGCGGCCAGTCGCATCTCCTGATGCGCCGCGTATATCTCCGCGGGCGTGTTGTATCCCAGCGCGGAGTGAAGACGCCTGTAATTATACCAGTGTTCGATGTAGCGGGTGATATCGCGGCGAGCACGCTCCCGAGTGGGGTATACCACTCGGCTCACCCGTTCATTCTTCAGTGCCCCGAAGAAAGACTCGGCCATGGCGTTATCGTAACAGATGCCGGTACGTCCGACTGATCGTTGAAACCCTTGTTCTTCCAGGAAGTCACCGAAGTCCCGCGAGGTGTAGTTGCTTCCCCGGTCGGAGTGGAAGATCGCACCCTTGGATACCTTCCCGTTCCGCTGGGCGTTCTTCAGCGCCTGGATGATAAGCGGAGTTCGGTAGTGGTCGTCCATTGCGTATCCGATGACTTCTTTGGTGCAACAGTCGATCACAGTCGCCAGATACAGCCACCCTTCCCATGTGGGAATGTAGGTGATATCGCCGACGAGTTTGACCCCGGGGTGTGGAGCGGTGAAGTCGCGCATAACCAGGTCGGGGATCTCGGCGGCTTCGTCTCGGTCGGTCAGGCACACCCGCGTCGGTCGCGGTTGGCAGGCTTCCAGGCCCATCTGGCGCATGAGCAGCCGCACCAGCTCCGGGCCGGCCTGGACGTCCCAGCGTTGGAGTTGGGCGTGGATGCGCCGGTACCCGTAGGTTTCATCGGAGTCGTCGAACGCTTTTTGGATGAGGAGCTTGAGGTGATCTCGGCGTTCGGCGGTCGCCGAGGTCGGTCGTGATCTCCATTCGTAGTATCCGGATCGGGAGACCTGGAGGCGGGGGCACATGAAATCGACGGTGAAGGCGTACTTCGCGGTGTCATCGAATCGCATGGTTTCGATGAACTCGTACTTGTCGCTTACGGGCGATCCTTCGCGAAGTACGCTGCACATTTTTTTAGGAACTCGATTTCCATGTCCTTCTCGCGGTTGAGGCGTTCGAGTTCCCGCAGGCGCGCACGCTCGCTCAGGTCGAGGGCGGGCTCGTTCGTGGCGTTTTGTTCTTTGTGGCGTTTGACCCAGGAGCGCAGGGTCTCGGAGTTCACGCCGATCTCTGCGGCGATATGGGTGATCGGGCGTTGTGTCTCGATCACCATCTGGACCGCTTCCTCGCGGAACTCCGGCGTGTACTTACTTGCCCTGCCCAATTCTTCCCCTCGTTTCCTTGCGGGACCAGCTTATTGGATCCCTGTCCGGAAACCTCGGGGCACCCCAGGGCATGGAAACCGTGGACGCGACGTCGGCAGACCCTTGCGGTGTTCCGAAGGACGCCAAAGCCCGAAGGGCATGGAAACCACCGGGGTCGTTGGTGGGATCGTAGTCGTCATCGTTCCGAAGGACGTCAAAGCCCGAAGGGCATGGAAACTCGCAATCCTCGACGTCGTGCGCGCCGCAGTGCTCACGTTCCGAAGGACCTCAAAGCCTGAAAGGCATGGCCATCTCGGTGGCCTGCTGGCACTGATTGTGTGCGGCTCGGTGTGCGACTTGCTTCCCCGCGCAATATCTTCCTGGTGCCGAACACCCTTCCGTAAGCGCCCGTGAGGCTGTATCCTGCAAGGCTTTGCTCACCCCCGAGCGTGGTTTGGAGCCGGACCAGTGTCCTCCCTGCCCCCCGATGACGAGCGGCGCATCAGACAGATCGCCGAGCGCACCCCCAACTTCGGCTTCCTGCTGGAGCACGACCACGAGCTGGTGCTCCTGGGAGCCCAGGCCGAGTCCTACGTCTACACCGACCCCAACGCCGCCATGTACAAGGCGCGCCTGTTCGGCGAGCTCCTCGCCCGCCTGCTGGTGCGCCTGACCAGCTGCCGGGTGGACGGCACCCGCCAGGTCGACCGGATCAACGCCCTGCGCCGCACGGGTGTGCTCGTCCCCCAGGTCAAGTCCTGGTTCGAGGACGTGCGCGACCTCGGCAACAAGGCCGTCCACGACCACTACCGCGGTGTTCGCGCCGCCCTGTCCGCCGTCGAGTCCTGCTTCCAGCTCGCCGACTGGCTCCACCGCTCCATCGCCCGTGACACCGCGCACCGGGTCTTCCTCGCCCCCCAGCCCGGCATCAGCGGGCCCGCGCCGACCACCAACGCCGAAGAGCACGAGCTCGCCCAGCTGCGCGCCACCCTGACCGAGTACGAGCAGCGCCTCGCCCAGGCCCGCGAGCGCTACGACGGCGACGCCGACCGGCTGGAGCGCGAGCGCCTGGCCCGGGAGCAGGCCGAGCGTGAACTCGACCAGGCCCGCCGCGACTCCGAGGCTCTGCGGGAGTACATCACCGCCCAGGCCGACGAGCTGGAGCAGCTGCGCACTGGACTCACCCACCCCGGCTTCGCCAAGGCAAGCCCCGCCCAGCGCGATGCGTTCATCGAGCGTGCCCAGCGTGCGGCCCGCCCGCCCATGAACGAGGCCCAGGTGCGGGCCGAGATCGACCTCCTGCTGGAGCGGGCCGGATGGCGGGTGCAGGACTTCAACATGATGAACCTGACCGCCGCCCAGGGCGTGGCGGTGCGTGAGGTCTCCACCGCGGTCGGACGAGCTGACTACCTGCTCTACGTCGACCACCGCCTGGTCGGCGTCATCGAGGCCAAGCGCGAGGGCGCCGACCTGACCGCCGCCCAGGACCAGGCCGCCCGTTACGCCAGCGGGCTGACCAACAGCCAGATGCTTTCGGCCTGGCGGGCTACCCTGCCCTTCCAGTACGTGTGCGACGGCAACGAGACCCGCTTCCTCAACGATCTGGACCCCGACGCGCGCTCACGCCGCCTGTTCGCCATCCACCAGCCCGCCACCCTGGCGCGGTGGATCACCGAGGCCGAGGAGGACCGCCAGGCGCCCACGTTGCGCGCCCGCCTGCGCCGCCTGCCCCGCACCTTCCTGGACAACGGTCCCCTGCGCCCGGCCCAGGAACGCGCCATCAAGGGCCTGGAGGCCTCCCTGGCCAAGGACGACCCGCGCGCCCTGATCCAGATGGCCACCGGTGCGGGCAAGACCTACACGGTTGTCGCCGAGAGCTACCGGCTCATCAAGCACGCCCGGGCCAAGCGGGTCCTGTTCCTGGTGGACCGCAACAACCTCGGCAGACAGGCGCGCACCGAGTTCTCCAACTACCGGCCGCCGGACGACGGCCGCAAGTTCACCGAGCTCTACGGGGTGGATCGCCTCACCGGAACGCAGATGTTCGACTCCTCCAAGGTCGTCGTCTCCACCATCCAGCGGCTGTGGCTTGCCCTGACCGGACGTGATGTTCCCGACCCCGACACCGACGACTCCGCCCTGGACCGCTACGACCTCATCGACGGCCCGGCCGAGGTCGCCTACAACCCCGACCTGCCCCCGGAGGCCTTCGACTTCATCGTGGTGGACGAGTGCCACCGCTCCATCTACGGCAAGTGGCGCGCCGTCCTGGAGTACTTCGACGCGCACCTGATCGGCCTGACCGCGACCCCGGTCGCCCAGACCTTCGGGTTCTTCCACCAGAACCTGGTCAGCGAGTACACCTACGAGCAGGCCGTCGCCGACGGCGTCAACGTCGACTTCGACGTGTTCCGCATCCGCACCGAACTGGGCGAGCGCGGCGGCTCCATCCCCGCCGAGACCGTCGTGCCGGTCAAGGACCGCAAGACCCGCCGCCAGCGCTACCAGGAGCTGGAGGACGACTACGACTACAAGTCCACCGACCTGGGCAAGTCAGTCATTGCCGAGGACCAGATCCGCACCGTGTTGACCACCTTCCGGGACAACCTGTTCACGCAGGTGTTCCCGCCCGGGGGCGACGAGGCGCAGGGCAAGCCTCGCACCGAGGTGCCCAAGACGCTGATCTTCGCCCGGGACGACAACCACGCCGAGGACATCGTGCGCATCGCCCGCCTGGTGTTCGGGCGCGGCGACGACTTCTGCGTCAAGATCACCCACGCCGCCAAGAACCCCGACCAGCTCATCCAGGCCTTCCGCAACAGCCCCGAACTGCGCATCGCCGTGACCGTGGACATGATCGCCACCGGCACCGACGTGCGCCCACTGGAGTGCGTGTTCTTCATGCGCGACGTCAAGAGCTGGGCCTACTTCGAGCAGATGAAGGGCCGCGGCGCGCGCACCGTCGACCCCACCGAGTTCCAGGCCGTCACCCCCGACGCGGTGGCCAAGACCCGATTCGTGATCGTGGACGCGGTCGGGGTCACCGACTCCCCGCGCGTGGACGCCAAGCCGCTGGTGCGGGCGAGCGAGAAACAGATCAGCCTCAAGCGATTGCTGGACAAGACCGCGGCCATGTCGTTGACCGAGGACGAGACCGCCACGCTGGCCGGACGCCTGTCCCGGCTCAACGCCCAGATCGGCGACGGCGAGCGCGCTCAGATCGAGCAGGCCGCGGGTCAGCCGCTGAGAGAGATCGTCGGCGGGCTGGTACGGGCAGTGGACTCCGATGAGCAGGAGAAGGCGCGGCGGCTGCACGGCGACGACGGCCCGCGCGAGCTGCTGATGGAGGCGTGGAAGCCTCTGGCGGCCAACCCCGAGCTGCGCAACCTGCTCATGGACATCCGCCGGGCCCACGACATCGTCTACGACGAGGGCAGCCGCGACCAGGTGATCGAGGCCACCGGGATCTCCTCGGAGGAGCTGGCCACGCGCCGGGTGGGCTCCTTCCGGGAGTGGATGGAGGCCAACCAGGACAAGATCGCCCCCTTCGAGCTGGCCTTCCGCGAGGGCGGGGAACCGCGTGAGGTGTACCGCAACCTCAAGGATCTGGCGGCGACCATCTCCCGGCCGCAGTACAACTGGACTCCGGAGGGGCTGTACAACGCCTACGTGCAGATGGGCAAGGCGGCCAGGCTGCCGGGAACCACGCGCGGAGTGGTGGACCTGATCGGTATCCTCCGATTCGAGCTGGGGATCGACGGTGAGGTCAAGCCGTACCGCAGTCTGGTCGAGGAGCGCTTCGCGGCGTGGATTGCCCGCCAGGAGCAGGCCGGAGCCGCGTTCACCGAGGAGCAGGGCTGGTGGCTGCGCAGGATCGTCGACGTGGTCTCCACCAGCATCGCGTTCGAGCCCGAGCACTTGGACGAACCTCCCTTCCTGGATCGTGGAGGCGTGGACGGGTTCGTCGTCACCTTCGGCGATGATCGGGCGGAAGCCTTGTTGGATGAACTGGGACGGGAGCTGGGCGCGTGATGGAGGAGTTGCCCGAGGGGTGGGTCTGGGTGACCGTTGAGGATCTGCTCATGGAAAAGATCATCAACGGTCGTTCAGTGCCGACCAGGGAGGGAGGTTTCCCAGTTCTCAAGCTGAATGCTATCCGCGACGGTCATATCGATCCTTCTGTCACCAAGGAAGGAGACTGGTCAGCGAGCGATGCAGAACCGTATGTTCTCCGATCTGGTGACTTCTTGCTCAGTCGTGGAAACGGAACGCTGTCTCTAGTTGGTCGTGGTGGCCTGGTGGAGGAGACGTGTCAAGCCGCGTTCCCCGATACCATGATGCGTATTCGTGTAAATCAGGACTTGGTCGTTCCGAAGTACTTCTGCCTCGTGTGGAATGGGCCACTGGTAAGACAGGAGATCGAATCTTCTGCGAGAACCACGGCAGGCATCTACAAGATTAATCAGGGTATTTTGCGGGAGATTCCTGTCCCCCTGCCTCCGCTAACTGAACAGTTTCGAATTGTCGAGTTTCTGGAGTCTAATCTATCTCGACTTGAGCTTTCTAAAGATATTCTTAAATCGGCTTCCATGGGGTGTGAAATGATGCAAGAGGCATCACTTCAGGAAGAATTGAGGAGGGTTTCAGTACGAACCCTTCCCTTGTTCGATTTGCTGCATGAAAAGATTATTAATGGGCGCTCTGTTCAAACTAGAAAAGGGGGCTTTCCTGTACTTAGGCTGAATTCTATTCATGATTATGGAATTGACTTCTCTATTAGCAAGGAGGGGGCCTGGAGTGAAGAAGAAGCGCGACCTTTTTTGGTTCGATCGGGAGATTTTCTACTGAGTCGAGGAAGTGGGACTCTATCTCTTGTTGGGCGCGGAGCTCTCGTCTGCGGGGATCCAGGTTTGGTGGCTTTCCCTGACACCATGATGCGGATTCGTGTGAGCTCTGAGGTGGTCGATCCGAGTTACTTCAGTCTGGTATGGAATAGTCGATATGTGCGTCGCCAGATTGAATCCTATGCGAGGACTACCGCTGGTATATATAAGGTCAATCAGGCCCTCTTGAAGAAGGTAGAGGTACCAGTCCCATCGCTTGAGGATCAGCGGAATATTGTTAAGCGTGTTCACGATGTATCCAATGGAACGTCTCATCTCAAGGAATCTTTGGCAGTTCTGCGTAGGCGTGCTGAACACCTCCTCAGGGCATTGCTGAATACTGCGTTCACGGGCAAGCTCGTGCCGCAGGATCCTTCCGACGAACCTGCCGACTCCCTCTTGGAACAGACCCGGGCCGAGCGAACCTCTGTTTCCACTCCGAAGCGCGCGCGACGAGTCACTACCAAAACCCCTGTGTGCTTGCCTCCCGCCACTGACGTGCGCGCCCCCGAAGACCCTCAGCCAGTGCATGCTGGCGAACAGACAGCCCTGGAGTTCTGAGCAGTGACCGACCCCGCCCGCACCGCCGAGACACAGCGGCTCGTCCGCAAGCTCATCAACTTCCGCAACGTGATGCGTGACGACGGCGTCTCCACCATTGACTACGTCGAACAGCTCACCTTCCTGCTCTTCCTGAAGATGGCGCACGAGCGGGAGAAGCGCGCTCTCAACCCCGAGCGGATCCTCCCTGACGGACCCGTCTGGAAGAATCGCGGCTGGCAGGAATTGATCAACAACGACGGCGACGACCTGGAGCTCTCCTACCGGCACCTGCTCGAAGACCTCGGCAACCAGCCCGGTACCCTCGGCCTCATTTTCCGCAAGGCGCAGAACAAGATCCAGGACCCGGCCAAGCTCAAGCGCCTGATCCAGGACTACATCGACAAGGAGAACTGGTCCCTCCAGGGCGTCGACGTCAACGGCGACGCCTACGAGGCCCTCCTCGAAGCTGGAGCGGAGGACACCAAGACCGGTGCAGGGCAGTACTTCACTCCCCGACCGCTCATCGACGCCATGGTGGACTGCGTCCAGCCATCTCCGGACGACACCATCACCGACCCGTCCGTCGGCACCGGCGGGTTCCTGCTCGCCGCACACGCCTACATCCAGAAGCAGGCTGAGACGACCCCCCTCACCCCGGAACAGCGCAAGCACATTCAGCGCGGCGGTATCTGGGGCAACGAGCTCGTCGACGGCACCGCGCGCCTGGCCGCGATGAACCTGCTCCTGCACGGCATCGGCAAGCACAGTGGTCCCCAGCTCATCACGGTGGGGGACTCCCTCGCACAGCCTCCCGCCAAACGCGCCTCCCTGGTCCTGGCCAACCCCCCGTTCGGCCGCAAGTCCTCCATCACCGTCTTCGGTGACGACGGCAAGGCGAATCGGGAGGAGATCTCCTACAACCGCCAGGACTTCTGGGTCACCACCACCAACAAGCAGCTCAACTTCCTCCAGCACATCGCTTCGCTGCTGGAGATCCACGGCCGGGCCGCGGTGGTCGTTCCCGACAACGTGCTCTTCGAAGGCGGTGCAGGCGAGACCATCCGCCGCAGGCTGCTTCAACAGTTCGACCTGCACACGATGCTTCGCCTGCCCACCGGGATCTTCTACGCAGGCGGCGTGAAGGCGAACGTGCTCTTCTTCGACAAGAAGCCAGCGCGACCCAACCAGCCGTGGACCGAGCAGCTGTGGGTCTACGACTTCCGTACCGGGCAGCGCTTCACCCTCAAGCAGAACCCGTTGACCCGCGCCCACCTGGACGACTTCGTTCAGTGCTACAAGCCGGGGGAGGACCGAGCCAACCGAGTGGAGACTGAGCGGTTCAAGGCGTTCACCCTCGAAGAGCTCCTGGCTCGGGACAAGGTCAACCTCGACATCAGCTGGATGCGGGACTCCGGGCTCGATGACGCCGCCTCCCTGGCCCCGCCCGAGGTCCTTGCCGCGGAGATCGTGGAGGACCTCCAGGCCGCCCTCGCTGAGTTCGCGGCTATCGCCGAGTCCCTTGGCGGGGTCAAGAACCAGGAGCTTCCCGCCGAGTAACACGGGAACCCGATGCCGTATGACGACAGCGGGCTGTTGGGCATCACCGTTGACTACCAGCAGCCCGCCGTCAGCTCTGCCTGCCTCGGCCGCGCTGTGCTCAGGCCACGTGGCCGGTGGAGTCCAGGTCCTGATAGGCGCTGGCTTGCAGCTCCCACAGCTCCCGGTACTGCCCCGCGGCCTCCATCAGCTCCTCATGGCTGCCCTGTTCAATCACCCGCCCCTGATCGAGCACCACGATGTGGTCGGCCATGCGCACCGAGGCCAGGCGGTGCGTGATGAGCACGACCGTCGCCCCGGTCCGGGCGGCATGGGAGTGCACGGAGGCGAAGAAGGCGTGCTCGGCCCGGGCGTCCAACGCGGCGGTGGGCTCGTCGGCGATCAACAGCGGCACGTGCTCGCCGTCCCCGCACCGGTAGAACCCCCGGGCGGCGGCCAAACGCTGCCACTGGCCACCGGAGGGCTCATACCCCTGGGCGAAGCGTTTGTCGAGCAGGGTGTCCCACCCCTGGCTCAGACCGCTGACCACGGTGTCGGCCTGGGAGGCGCGGGCCGCGTCCTCCAACCTTTCGGGGTCGTTGCCGGGACTGCTCATGACGACGTTTCCCCGCGCTGTCAGGGGCCAGTGGGTGTGGTCCTGGGCGATCACGGCGATGCGCTCGCGCAGGCTGTCACCGTCCACCTCGGCCACATCGATCCCGTCCCAGCGCACCCGCCCCTGCTGTGGGGTGTACAGGCCCGACAGCAGTTTGGCCAGGGTGGTCTTGCCTGAGCCGTTCTCCCCGACCAGCGCGATGGTCTGTCCCCGCCCCAGAGTCAGCGACACCCCCGACAGGGCCGGGGCGCGTTCCTCACCGGTCTCCTCCTGGCCCCTGGGATAGGCGAAGGTGATGTCGTCGACGACGATCTCCTCGAACGAGGTGGGCGCCGCGGGCAGGCCGGGGCGGGGCAGACGCCGCTGAGCGGACTCGGTGAACGCCAGGAAGTCGGAGAAGTACAGCCCTGACTCATACACATGGGCCACCGAGGACAGGGCGGCGCTCAGCGCGCCCTGGGCGACACGGATGGCCACGACAGCGGCCCCCGCGGTCGCGATCGGTACCACTCCCTGGACCAAGAGCACACCCAGGAGCACGAACACCAGCGCGGTGACCAGACCGCTGAGGGTGTCACCGCTCAGACGGATCGCCGCCATACGGGTGGCCAACCGCAGATGGATGTCCAGCTCATAGCGGGCAACCTTGGCGAACTCGTGCATCAGACGCGGCGCCATCGTGTAGGAACGCACCTCGGCTGCGGTACCCCGGCCGATCATCAGCTGCTCGATCATGAACTTGCGGCGGCGCCCCTCGGTGGACGCCAGCATCATCCGGTACCGCAGCCGCGCGGCGGAGGCTGCTCCCCACCACTGGGGGACCATCGCCAACAACAGCACTGGCACCAACACCGGGTGCAACGCTCCCAGGACGCCAGCTGCCGCGACGACACCGACCAGACCGGTCAGTACGTCGGTGGTGTGGCGCACCAGCGCACCGGCCTCGTTGCACCCGCGCAGGTAGCAGCGGAACAGGTGGTCGTGGAAGTCGCTGTCGTCGAAGGCCGCCAGCTCCACGCGTGTGGCGTCCTCCATGAAGCGCCCTTCCGCGGTGACCACCACCTGGGGCTCCAAGCGGGCCTGGGCACGTCCGGCCAGCGCTGAGCACACCCCGCGGCTGACCAGCGCGGCGGCCAACCACACCAGGGCGGGCAGGGCAGCGACGACGCGCTCCGGGGTGGGAACGGCGGCGAACAGTTGGTCGAGCACGGTGGTGGTGGACACCAGCGCCCACGCGGTGGCCGCTCCGACCCCGATGTTGAAACCGGTGGTCGCCACCACGTCCCGAGGGCTGCTCTTCCAGGCCAGGGCGATGGCGTGGCGCATCAGGGTGGGCATGCGGCGGGCTATCGTCGCCCAGGAGGCCTGGGCAGCTTTCTCCTCGAAGTGGTAGTACTTCGACGCGGTCAGCTCGGGCAGGGACAGGCCCTCAGCGTCGTCGGTGTGCTCGGCGGGCTCGCTGGTTGATGCGGGTGTGCGCACGCAGGCGTCCTTTCACGGTGGGGGTGGCCGGGTGGTCTGGGGTGTGGCGATGTCGGCGCATGCGTGCTCCCGGGGTTGGAAGAAGACGGGTCGCAGCGATCATGGCTGGCGGCCCCGACCGTTCATCAGCGCGTCGGGTGTTGCGGGCCGACCGGATTGAGGACGGATCAGCACAGCGTTCCGCCCAACCGCGCTCAGGTACCGCTCTGGCCGGTGGCGGGGCCAGAAGAAATCGCCGGGATAGTCACCCACCGAAACGGGCGGTGATAACGCCACGCCCTCTGACGTGTTCCGGCCAGGGACACTGACCTGCCCTCCACCGGAGCGGAGCAGGAGAAGGCTTCGCGGTGAGCGGAGTGCGCGACACGGCCCCCGCCCACGCGCGTTCTACACGAGACCTGGGTTCGTCTTTGGGAGCACGCCGACGCGTGAAAGAGCGGGGGAGTTCACTGGCCACCACCGAGGAACAGGGTGGTGGCCAGGTAGTTCAGGCCCACAGCGATGAGGACGGCGGGTACCTCGGCGAGCAGCAGAGGGCTCAGGCGCCTGGTGCGCCGGTACAGCCACACCAGGCAGAGCGCGGGTACGGCGGCGGCCACAGCCGCCACACCGAAGGGCACGGCGAAGACTGCCGTGGTCACCAGGGCCGAGGTGGTGTACACCTCCCAGGCGGGACGTCCGGCCGCGGAGAGCAGGACGACGGTCGCGCCGACGGTGACCGCGTGCAGGAACGGCTCGCGCACGGTGAACTCGTAGACCGAGTGGCCGGTGAGGTGGGCGGGCAACAACAGGTACAGGACCGTGTAGAGCGCGATTCCGGCCAGAAGCGCCGCGGTGGCGTAGGCGAACGTGGACCACCACTGGCCGCGCCACCGGCCCTTGTTCTCGTCGATCTCGGGCCAGTCGGGAAAGATCCCCACCAGGTCGTAGCCGTTACGCCCGTTGCGGTGGGCCAGCAGGCCCAGACCGAACATGGCGGCGAGGATGCCCACATAGGACGTAGTGGAGATGTGCCCGGAGGCGTCCGCCCATGCCAGGACGAGGGTGTAGCCGCCACTGATCGCCCAGCACACCATCAGCCCGGTGTAGGCCTCCCCCGTCCTCAACCACGGCTGCGTGTTCCGGACTGCGGAGGGTGAAGCAGGCGGCAGCCACCGACGGCCGGGTGCGCTGTGGTCGGAGCGGGGGGCAGAAGTGGAGGGGGCCATGGGCTCGTTTCGTATGAGGGTGACGGCTGGTGTCGGAGCACGGTGGCTGCTCAAACGCGGATGATGGTGTGCGAACGCGTGGCCAAAGTGGGGTTGGTGCCCTGGTGGCGGGTGTTCGCGGCCGGGGAGCCGACCCGGTCACCGGCCTTGCTGAGCAGGCGCATCATCTCCGCAAGCCCGCCCTCGACGTCCACTTCGGTCTCGCCCTCGAAGAACGCCAACTCCTGCCACCAGCGACGCCCCTTCCGTATGAGGTGCGCCTGGATGCGGCGGTCGTGCTTGGCGGAGGAGATGGTGACGCGGTACCCGTGCGAACACGCGGTGATGATGGTGTCCACGGTGGCGCGGCGCCCGTGGGCGGCCAGGTGGCGAATGATGGCGGGAGCGCTCGACAACTCCTGCGCACTCAACGGCTCGGTCATCTTCTTCCTGTCACGGTGGGGGCCGGGGTGGTGATCACCTGGTTCCCATCGGTCGGGTGCTGGTGGAGGAGCTGGCGGCGCTGGCGTGCGGTCATGCCGCCCCACACCCCGTGCTCCTCCTGATTCCTCAAGGCTTCGCGCAGGCACGGCAGGCGTATCGCGCAGCCGCGGCAGATACGGGTGACCTCGCGCTGGGCACGGCCCGTGACGAACAGAGCATCGGGGTCGATGTCAGTGCGGCGGCAGGCCGCGCGGGTGTCGGACAAGAGGGACATGGTGTGGTCCTGAAGAGTTCATGAGGGGTGCGGGGGTGCCCCCGCCCGCTTCCACCTGAGCGAGGACACCCCTGGGACGCCGCTCCGGGATCAGGGGAGAACGGACGGGCGCCCCGCGGAAAGGGTCGAATGAGCCGGAAGCAGGGCTTGGAGGTCCTCCACGACCCGGGACAGAGGGCGGTTGGGCAGAAACATCTGGATGTCCACGTGTCGCCAGGCCGGAACGCGGCGCAGCCGGGAGGTGAGCTGGAGGAGCTGATGGCTCTCCAAACCCAGGTCGGTCCAGGACGCCGCCATGTCCAGCCCCTCGGGCAGGTGGAGCAACCGGTGAACCTCGGCGGTCAGGTGCTCCGCCACACCGTCGATTGTGGGCGCGTGGACCTGCTCGGGCGCGGTCCCCGTCGCGGAAGTGGCGGTGTGGTCCCAACCAGGAGCGATGACCAGGTCCGGATGGGCGCGGTGTGTCGGTCCAGTGGGAGTGACGCCGCAGGTGTAGAGCTCTCCGATCGCGCGGGCCAGCCCGATGGGATCGGCGGTGGCGGCGACGCTGCGGTGCTGGGATTCCACGGTCTGGGCGATGTGCTCGACCAACAGCGCCCTTGGACCGATCTCCACGAACACCACCGGCTCACTTCCGCTGCCCCGGGTGGCCGTTTGGAGGGCGTCGGTGAACCGCACCGGTCGCCGGGCCTGGGAGGCCCAGTACGCCGGGCCCCACAGCCCCGAATCGTCCGCGTCAGTGTCTGGACGAGCGGTGGAAATGATCGGTAGCCGGGGCATGTGGGCGCCCAACCCGACCAGGTTCCGCTCCAGTTCGAGAACAAGCGGATCCACGGCGGGGGAGTGGGCGGGGATGGCGTCCGCCACTGGCCGCGACCACACCCCCTCCTGGTCAAGGACGGTGTGCAGGTGCAGCAGATCCCCGTGCGGCCCGGCCACGGCCTGTACTCGCGGAGCACTGTAGGAGGCGATGGACAGCCGTCCTCCATAGGCGGCCAGGAGCTCCGTAGTCTCCTCCACCCCGGCGCGGATGGCCAACAGCCCGCCGACCTCGGACAGCCCACCAAGCAGACGACTGCGGTGAGCCAGGACCCGCGCTGCCGCGCCCAGGGACAGGACTCCGGCGGTGTGGGCGGCCGCGATCTCACCGACCGAATGACCAAGGACCGCATTGGGGACGATGCCGCGTTCGGCCAGCAGGCGGGTGAGTCCCACCTGGACGAGGAACGTGCAGTGCTGAGCGTCGGCGAAGGACGTGATTTCCTGGCCCGGTTCCCACACGCGGTAGCCGGTGAACTTGGACAAGGCCTCGGACACTTCGCGGACAGCGTGGGCGAAGGCGGGCAGGCGCAAAAATTCGGCCCCGGCACCGGGGTGGTGGCCGCCGTGCCCGTTGTAGACGAACACCACCCAAGGCCGCAGCGAGGGAGCAGATCCGGGGCCGATCACGTCGGTGTTGGGCGCGCTATCCTGGAGACTGCGTAGCCCTTGGACCAGGGTGCCCAGGTCGGAGGCGACGACGGTGGCCCGGTGCGTGTGGTGGGGTCCGCGGGCCAAGGCGGTGTCGGCCACGGTCCCCACCGAGCGCCCGCGCGGGGCGCGCTCGGCCAGATGGCCCGCGGTCGAGGCCAGCGCCGCTGGGCTGTGCGCGGAGACCAGCACAGTCTCGGGCAACGGCATCGGGTCCTGCGCTGACGGCGGTTTCACCGAGGGTGCCTGGGTGATGATGGCGTGGGCGTTGGCGCCACCGAACCCGAACGAGGACACCCCGGCCACACGCGTTTCCTCGCGTTCGGAAGCCTCATCCACGGGCCAGTCCTCCACGGTGGTGGGCACCCGCACCAGCCCTTCCAACTGATGGCGCAGCGTGCGGTGGTGCAGGGTCGGCGGGATCTGCCCGTGGTGGACGGCCAGCGCGGCGACCATCACCCCCAGCGCCCCAGCACCGCCTTCAAGGTGGCCCAGCGCGGCCTTGGCCGATCCCACCGGCACAGGCGTGTCCCGGCCCAAGGCCTGCGCGATGGCGGTGCCCTCGATCCGGTCACCGGCACGGGTGCCGGTGCCGTGCGCCTGCACCCACCCCGCCCGTGCGGGATGCACGGCAGCGTCGGCCAAGGCCTGGCGGATCACCGCTGTTTGGCGTTCGGCGCGCGGACGAAGCAGGTGCCGAGATGCGCCGCCATGGCCGATCGCGGTTCCGGCCACGTGGGCCCACACTCGACGCCCCTGCTCTTGCGCGACTGCCGCACGGGTGAGCACGAGCACCACCGTGCCCTCCGAGCGCACGTACCCGTTGGCCTGGGTGTCGAAGGGGCGGCACCGTCCGTCCGGCGCCAACACCCCGGCTTCCACGAACGACGCGGTGATGACCGGGCTGGTGAGGATGTTGGTCCCGGCGACGATCGCGGTCTCCACCGCCCCGGCACGCAGGTCGCGCACCGCGTAGTGCAGCGCGGTCAGCGACGAGGAGCAGGCGGTGTCGAAGGTCAGCGACGGCCCCGACAGATCCAGCAGGTAGGAGACGCGGTTGGCCAGGATCGCCATCCCGGCCCCGGAACCGGTGTGGACCCCGGCTCGGTGCCCGGCACCGAAGTTCACGCTGGCCTGGTCGGTGCTGGCCGCCCCCACGTACACGCCCGTTGCCGAATCGGCCAGCGAGATGGGGGGCAGGGAGGCGTCGGCGAGCGCTTCATAGACGGTTTCCAGCAGGAGCTTTTGCTGGGGGTCCATCTCTTCGGCCTCGTCCGGGCCGATGCCGAAGAACTCCCGGTCGAAGGCGTCGATGTCCACCACCCCCGCGGGGAACGGCTGGTCGGGGACCTGTTCGGGGTGCAGGTGCTCGACCATGGCCTTCCACCGCGCCTCGGGGATGCGGGTGATGCAGTCCTGGCTCTGGACCAGGGTCTCCCACAGGCCAGCTGGTGTGGTGATGCCGCCGGGGAGGCGGCACCCCATACCGACGATCGCGACCGGCTCGCGTCCGGTGAAGGCAGTAGTAGTCATCGGCGCGGCCCCCGGGCGACCCATACCGCGGCGCACCCCATCACCCACAGGCGCACCTCGGTGAAGCGCGCGTCCAGCTCACGGCTCAGGTCGCTCAGGCGGTCGCCTGTGTTGTGGAAGACGTTGTTCGCGCGGTTGTAGCGGTGCATCAGGTAGCGGGCGAGCAGGTTCGGGGAGATCGCCGGATCCCGGGCTCCCAGCAGCGTGTATCCCCACGCCGTTCCGTCGTCGGTCAGTACGCGGACCATCTCGCCGATGGCGGTCGCCTTGGCGGCGAAGTCCTTCCCGGGCACGCAGTGCAGGACGTTGCCGCAGGCCAGCGAGTCCACCGACTGATCCGGCAAGGGCCAGGGAGCGGCAAGGACGTCATGCTTGTGCAGGGACGTCTGTGCCCGGCCGAGGAGCTGTTCCCGAGCCGTGTTCAGTGGGGCGTCGTTGATGTCGAGCACGTCCACGCGCCACAGGTGCGCCAGGGTCGGCGCGGGGGTGTGGCTGAGGAAGTGCAGGTCCGCAGGACCGACCTCCAGGTGCCGCTCTCTGACGTGGCGCAGATACACATCCAGCAGCTCGGTGTTGTCGAGCTTCCACGCGAACCGGTGGGACAGCCCAACGACCAGACGGCGGTATCGCAGAAGGTTGCGGTGGCTGTACAGCTTCGGGTTGGGGGCCGATCTCGGAGGGGAGGCGTTTGCGGGCATGGTGAAACAGGTCCTTCGTGCTGGGGGCGGGGAAGGGGTCAGGGCGTCAGGAAGCGGGCCATGTGGGCGGGGTCGTCCAGTCCGGCGGCCCAGGTGTTGGCGCCTTCAGGGGTGGCCACGGTTTCGGCGAAGGCCGTCAGTAGGGTTTCGGGCAGGGCGCCGTTCCAGTAGCCGGTGACGAACTCGCCGAAGCCGCTGGTGTACTGGCCGTGGCGGGCCCAGTACGCCTCCCAGGCGCCGGTGAGGAAGTCTCCGTCCAAGGGGCCGTTGAGGTGGCGCTGCTGGCGGATCTGGTCGCGGACCGTGGTGGCGACCAGGGTTGAGGCTCCCGCTCCCTGGCCGGAGGCGTGTTCGACCGTCACGGTGGTGTCTCCGATGCCCAGCACCGGTGCTCCGCCCATGGTGGTGACGGGGTGGCGCACCTGCGGACGGATGTGGCGCACAAGCTCCGAGTGGGGGACCACGCTGGCCTTGGCGCACTGCTTGGCCACCTCGGGTGCGAGTGCGGGGAGGCGGGACAGGACGTGGCTCCACGCGGCTTGGGCGTGGTGGCCGTGCCGGGAGGGCAACCCTGATCTCGTCGTGACGGCAGAGGTGCCGTCCGGAGTGGTGGAAGGATCCAGCACACTGCCTGGGCGTGCCAGCACCTGCACACACATCGCCCAAAACGGCGCGACGTCGATCTGTGAGCCGTCCTTGCCGGACAGCTCGCGCACCTGCGCCGGGCTGAGGACATCATGGGCGAGGACTGGGTAAACCAGTACCTCCCCGTGCGGGCTGGTGATCACCTGGATGTCGGTGTCCTCGGGGGCGCGGTCGAACCCGTCCAGGTGTACCTGCACCGCCACCCGGTCCGTGGCGCCGCCGACACGGCGCCCATCCGAGGCGAAGAGCTGGCCCAGGTCGCTGTCCACACCGGGGGCGACCACGACCAGGTCATACATCCCGGAGGCGGCGAAGGAGGCCACGTCCGCGACGGTGCAGGTCTTGACGTAGACCCCACCGCCCAGCGCTTCGAAACGCTGCAACCAGTACGCGGTCTTCAACCGGTGGTCGATGGCGGTGGCCGCGGCGGGCAGTTCGGCCCTGAACTCCCACGGTCGTTCCCCGGAGGCCATTGCCATGCGAACGCTCTGCGCCTTCGGCGCGGTGGTAGCCCACAGGTCCAGCCCCAGGGAGCGCTCGGCCGCGCGAACCGACGGCAGGGTGATCTGGGTGAGCCCGGCCGGGCCGCCCAGGAGCTCGGGAGTGGAGTGGCGGGTGAACACGTCCACGCGCCAGCCGTCCGCCAGCAGCCCGGTGCCCAACGTCAGGGCGGAGTGCCCGGACCCGAAGATCACCGCACGGGGCTGGTTCATCGCTGGCCTCCGTTCTCCAGGTAGGTGCACAGGTCCATGAGCCCTCCGGCGCTGGCGGTGGATGTGTTCAGGTCGGCAGCCACCACTGGAACGTCATCGGCCAAGCCCACGGTTTGGCGGATCTGCTCAGGAGTGGGTTCCGCACCGTCGTGTACGGGCACCAGAGCCACGATCGGAACTCCCAGAGCGCGCAGGATCGCGATCCTGTCCGAGGCGCGAGCGAGTTCGGTGGGATCGGTGATCACCAGGGCTCCGAAGGCGTCCCGGCACAGGTCTGCCCATGACGGATGATGCGCCTCCACCGCTACGCCGAGCCCCAACAGGTGCAGGTCCTCAGCGACCCGGGTCACCGCCACGTCCACACCGCACCCCAGGTCCAGAGGAAAGGGCTCTCTCCTGATCAGATGGGCGAGACATCGGCGCACCTGCCCGGGCTGGCTTCCCACGACGAGCAGCTTGGCCACCCACGGAACGGGGCCCTCGGCCGGTTCACCGCAGGCCCACGAACGCAGACGTGCCGCCAGCGCGGGAAAACGCACGATCCGAAGCAGGTCCACCTGGGCCAGGTCGCAGACCAGCACACCGGCCAGCGCCGGAGAGAAACCCAATCGGGCCGCGAGCTCGGCGACCGTCACGGGGTACTCCGCATCGCGGCAGAGCCGCCATACCGAGACGGCCAGCTCGGGCAGGTCGGGCTGGTAGGAAGCCGGTATGGACGGGGTGGCCCGCACCAACGTGTCCATGAGCACCCGTGTACCGGGCCGCACCGTCAACGGTGCGGGTGCGATCGTGCTCATCCCCGCACCTCGTCCCCGCTGGTTCGGCGGGTGGACGGGCGCGGCCGGGGCGGGAGGAGGTGCTGGACGGATCCGGCGAACAGTGTCAGGGCACGGGCGGCTTCACGCAACGACGCCGCATCGTCCACCACGAGCGCCGCCGTGACCTCGTCGGTGAGCGGGGCGATCACGACCGCGCCACTCTGGTAGCGCGCCAGCACGGTCTCCACTTCTCCCCGCTTGTGCTGGCGTCCGGCTTCCCGGGAGAACAGGTGCAGGCCGTTGAGCGCGGCGGTAGCCCGCTCGGCTTGGACTTGGTCCATCCCGGCGCGGGCCAAGTGCAGCCCGTCACGGCCGAACACCACGCCGCCCAGCGCCCGGGTGTCCTCCAGGAGCTGAACGAGCGCCTGCACCAGGGCACGGTCGCGCGGCGCCTCGTCCGGGCACGTTGTGTCAGGGGCGGACCAGAGATGGGAACGCTCTGTCCCTGTTGCTGCTGCGGTCATACACGGCAGTGTGGTTTCGCGCGGAGGGAGAACCTATGCGCGCACGGTTAAGCGCGGCGTTCGAATTATGCGCACTGTTCGATTCACCGATCATGACGAGGGGAAGCCCTTTTGATTCACCTGACCGGTTTCAGAAGGGGCTGAACAGAAACCGGATTCGCCGCTACTGTGAGGGCGTCTCGTTACGCCCCCAGGTGACGAAGGAGGCTCTGATGTGCGGGAACTGCGGACGCCCGCGCCATGACGGGCGAGGAGCGTGTGGCTGCATTCCGGCCTGGGTGTGGCGGGATCCGGAGGTGGTCGACGCGGTTCGGGAACGCGATGCTCAGGCGGTGGTGCGGTTCCTTCGGCGCCGAGTGTCGTCGCTGACGCAGGAAGCGCTGGCGCGGATGTGTGGGGTCGCGCAGAGCACCATCACCCGGGCCGAGTCGGGGCGAGGTCTCACCGATCGGCGCAAGGCCATCGAAGCCCTGCGCGGCCTTGGAGCACCGTTTGACGGCTCTCCCGCCTCAGACTCGCAAGAACCGCTTCCACACCACTCCTTTTCACCGGTCGGTCCCATGCTGAACCTCGACGAGCTTGCCAGCGCTCTGGCACCACACGCGATGCCGCCCTCGGTGTCCACCCGATCCTTCTCCCTGGCTGAACTGGCCAGAGAGGCCCGGCAGGCCAAGGCCGACTACCAGGGGTGTCGGTACGCAGCCGCATCCGGACGGATTCCCCGCCTGCTGAACTTTCTGGAGCATGCGGATCTGAACCATGACGAAGCGGCCCGCCAGCACTTGGACCGAGTCAAGGCCGATGCCTACCACGTGGCCGCGAGTGTGCTGCTCAAATGCGACGAGCGGGGGTTGGCCTGGCTGGCCGCCGACCGTAGCTTCCGAGCGGCTGAAGCCACACACGATCCCGTTCTCATCGGCTCCAGCTCTCGGATCTACGTTCGCGCCCTCATGCGTGAGCGCCGCTACCGAGCGGCGGTCGACCTAGCGGTCTCGGGGGCTGAACGGGTGCACCGACAAGCCCGTCCCTCCACCTCCGCGTCACTGTCGGTGTACGGCTCCCTGCTGCTGAGTGGTGCTGTGGCGGCGGCCAAACGGGAGGACCGCGACAGCTCCCTGTCGCTGCTGGCCGAGGCAACGGACGCCGCTCGTCGGCTTGGCGGGGACCACAACCACCGCTGGACCGCCTTCGGCCCCAGCAACGTGCTCCTGCACCGGGTGAGCATGGCGGTTGAGCTCGGAGACGCAGGACAGGCCATCGAGCAGGCGAGAAGGGTACGACTCGAACACGTGCATCTGCCCGAACGCAGGGTCGTGCTGCACGTGGACACCGCCCGGGCGCTCACCCAGTGGGGAAAGCTGCGCGAGGCCTACACCGAGCTGGTGGCGGCTGAGAAACTGGCGCCCGAGGAGCTCAAGGAACGCCCGGTGGTGCATGGCCTCATCAAAGAGCTGTCCGCACGCTCCTCCGGGCACCTCAAGCGAGGGATCATCCGGTTGGCGGACCGGGCGGGGGTAGTCCGATGAGCTCCGTCAGAACCCTGTACGTCGTCGTGTGCGCGGCGGGCCCGGCTGAGCACGTGGAGAGGCTGATCTCCCCGGCGTTGGCCCAAGGATGGCGCGTCCAGGTGATCTCGACACCCGCCGCTCTGGCTTTCTTCGAGCCCCAGGTGGTGGAGAAGCTCACCGGTCACCCGGTGCGCAGCCAACACCGCGCTCCCGGCACTCCACGGTCCCCGAAGGCGGACGCGGTCATCGTCGCACCGGCGAGCTTCAACACGGTCAACAAGCTCGCAGGGGGCATCGCCGACAACTACGCGCTGGACGTGCTCAACGAAGGGATCGGGCTCAGACTGCCGGTGGTGGTCCTGCCCTTCGTCAACGAGGCCTACGCCCGGCGCCGACCTTTCCAGCGCAGTGTCACTGCGTTGCGAGAGGAGGGTGTGCGTGTGCTGTTGGGGGAGGGGGAGTTCGTGCCTCATCCGGCGGGGCAGGGAGGGGATGCCTTCGAGCGGTTCCCGTGGCAGCTGGCGCTTGCCGCGGTGGAGGAACGCCTCGCTGAGCGGACGGAGTAACCGCTGATGATCTGCGGGAACTGTGGGCGCCCTCGGGGCGAGGGCACCCGGGACTGTTCGTGCGTGCCGGAGTGGGTGTGGCGGGATCCGGAGGTGGTCGACGCGGTCCGGGAACGCGATGCTCAGGCGGTGGTGCGGTTCCTTCGACGCCGAGTCTCTTCGCTGACGCAGGAAGCGCTGGCGAGCATGTGCGGGGTCGCGCAGAGCACCATCACCCGGGCTGAGGCAGGACGCGGACTCACCGACCGACGCAAGGCCGTAGAGGCCCTACAGGGACTCGGAGCTCTTGACGCGGTACGGGAGCGGGCGATTCCGAGGCAGACTCCGAACGCGCCTTTGGCGCACGAACCACGCGGTAGCCAGGCGCAGGAAACCGCTGCTGACACCATCCGTCACTTGATCAGCAACTATGACCTGCCCGAAGACGGAGCGATCCGTCCGATCAGTGAACTTCAAAAAGACGTGGTCGGGATCGTCAGATGCCGACTCAACTCGCACTACAGCTGCCTCTTGGAGCGTCTGCCGAACCTACTGCCCGAGCTGACCCGCGCCTTGATGACTGCCCGGAGCGCCGAGCGCGACCACGCTGCTCGGCTTCTCGTCCAGGCTTACCGTGCTGCGGACGCCGTAGCCGACAAGCTCGGCCTTCACGACCTGTCGGCGCGCACCATCCAGGTGATGCTCTGGGCCGCGGAGCAGACCGAGGACGAAGTGACACGGGCAGCAGCGGCTTATGTGCGTGGAGAGGTGTTCTTCTGCCACCGGGACTTCCGTCCGGGGCGTCTCATGCTCGAACGAGCGGCCCAGAAGCTTTCACCGACCACACCGCGTGAGTGGGCCGCATATGGCGCCCTCCACATGCGCGCCGCCGTTCTCGCAGCTCGGGGCGGGGCGTTCGAGCGAGCCCAGGACCACCTGAAAGAGGCCCGAGCGTCGGCGCGGCTCACCAGGGAGGGCGTCTACACCGGTACGGCCTTCGGACCGGCCTCCGTGCGCGTCCACGAAGTCACCTTGGCGCTGGAAGCAGAGGACCCCGGACGAGCACTGGCGACAGCAGCCGCTTGGTCCCCACCCCGGCAACTGCCCGCCGAACGCGTTTCGCACTTCTACATCGACGTCGCCCATGCCCAGACACAGCTGCGGCGCCCGGACGGAGCCCTCAACGCTCTGACTTCCGCATGGACGGTGGCTCCCGAGCACACTCGACTCCACTCGCGGGTGGCCACGATGCTCACGCAGCTGAGCAGGGCCGGTGGGGCGCAGGAGTCCGCGGCGAGAGAGTTCGCGGCGGTCGCGGGGATCACCGTTCCTTGACGAGGAGGGCAGGAAGTTCCTCCAGAGAATCGACGACCCAGTCCACGTGACCGATGACCTGGGGGTCGTTCGCCCACAGGTGACCCCAAGGGCCGCGCCGGATCAGAACAGTCCGCAGACCGGCGGCATGGGCGGGAAGAACGTCGTTGTCGCGGTGGTCGCCCACGTACACGATCTCCTCGGGTGCGCCGGGAACCATAGCGATGACCTTGGCGAAGAACGCAGGATCGGGTTTGGCGACCCCCCATTCACCCGACGTGGCGATGCCGTCCACCGGCAGACGCAGTTCGTGGAGCAGTTCTCCGGCTCGTGCCGTCTGGTTACCGGCGATCCCCACCCAGACACCCGCGTCACGGAGCGCGCGAAGCCCCGGGCGTACGTCCGGGTACAGGTCCACCTCCTCGATGAGCTCTCCCTGCCCCGCCTTCTCGCGCAGCTGCCGTTCCCGTGCGAGGTCGAAGCCCGGCCGGAAGTAGTCGAAGGTCTCGGCGTTGTTGCGGCCCTCTGCGGTCACCGCGCCCAGGACGGCGGAGAACGTGTGCCGGGGGACGTTGATCCAGTCCGCCCACCGCGCCCACTCGCGAGTGTCGTCCAGCAGGGTCTCGCCGACGTCGAACACCACGGAACGGATCATGCCTTTGGTCTTCCTCACCCGAGTCGGCCGCCTTGTCCGTGCCTCATTGTGCCTGGGCGCGAACGCGCTCTGCCCGGCCGCGGCTGCCCTCCCGCCTCCGGCCTCAGGAAACAGCACTTTGCTGTCAGCGCATCGCACCTGTTCAAGAGCAGTGAATCGAACGCTGCGCATAATCCGAACGCGAAGGTTATGCGTGTGCGCATAGGCCCCCGTCGACAGACACGGGACACTTCTGCCGTCGAACAACGGACGGGGGAGAGGCCCAGTGACGACAGACGCGGTCGGCGAGGCGACCAAGTCGCCAGAGAACCTGCGCGCACAGATGGTGGAACAGCTCAGGCAGGACAGTGCCCACGAGGGCGAAACCCTCTCTCCACGGGTGGCGCGGGTGATGGAAGCGGTGCCGCGTGAGGCGTTCGTGCCCGGGCTGGACCTGGAGGAGGTCTACAACCCACACCGAGCCCTGGTCACCAAGCGATCCGAGGACGGCATCGCGCTCAGTTCGGTCTCAGCGCCGAGCATCATCGCCACCATGCTCGACCGGGCCGACATCCAGCCCGGCCACCGCGTTCTCGAAGTGGGCTCGGGAGGCTACAACGCCGCGCTGATCGCCGAACTCGTCGGTGCCGACGGTCAGGTCACCTCCATCGACATCGACCCGGACGTGGTCGAGCGCGCTGAACGGTGCCTGATTTCGGCCAGATACTCCGACCGGGTGACGGTCGCAGCCGCGGACGGCGAAGACGGGTTCGCCGACCGGGCGCCTTTCGATCGGATCGTGGTCACCGCAGGGGCGTGGGACGTGCCGCCCGCCTGGCAGGAGCAACTGGCCGAGGGCGGGCTCATGGTGGTGCCGCTGCGTATCCGCGGGCTGACCCGTTGCCTGACCCTTGAGGCCCGCGACGGTCACCTCCAGGCACGGAAGGTGGACATGTGCGGGTTCGTGCGCATGCAGGGAGCGGGCGAGCACTGGGAGTCCATGCCCTACCTCCACGAGGAACCGGAGCGCCGGGTCGGGCTGCGCCTGGAGGACGGTCCCGACGTCGACGTGCAGGCGCTGCGCAAGGCCCTGGCAGAACCGGCCACGACACGGTGGTCCGGAGTCACCGTGGGGGACGAGGACCCCACCCACTCCCAGGACCTGTGGGTGGCATCGGCTGTGGACGGATGGGCGGTCCTGACCGCAGACCCGGGTGCCGTCAAAGCGGGTGTGGTCACCCCCACCTGGACCTTGGGCACGCCCGCTCTCGTCTCTCCCGCCGGTGACAGCTTCGCCTACCGCACCCTGCGCCCCTTCCCCGAGGACGAGGAGCTCGGCGAGCTGGGCGCCATCGGTCACGGACCCTCCGGTCCGGCCTTGGTCGACCAGCTCAACGACCTGGTGCGTGTCTGGGACAGCAAGTACCGCCACGGCATCGAACCCGACATCATGCTCTTCCCCCGGTCCACCCAGGACGACCAGCTTCCCAGCGGTCGGGTCGTGGACAAGAAGCACACCCGGATGGTCATCACCTGGCCCTCCCACACCCCCAAGGAGCAGCTGTGAAAGTACCGACCCTCGACGTGGTCGAGACCGAGGACGGGTTCACCCCTGTCACCGACGTGTTCGACCTCGACCTCCAGGTCCACCAGGGGTCTGAACTGGACTCCGGCCTGTGGAGCATGACCAACGACGGCTGCGGCCAGACGTGCCAGTCGGCGTGCACGAACAGCTGCACCAGGCGCACGGTCGGCTGAGGCACTGAACCCGAGGGCGCTCCCACCCGTCTGCCGAGGGAACGGGGGCGCCCTCTTCCTGTGGGGAGGAGATCATGTTCGTCCTGGCCGAACCTGCGGTGACGCTGCGGGCAACCCTCACACCGACCTCGGTCGAGGAAGCCGCATGGCCGGACCCGGCGAGGGCGCCGGTGGCCGAACTGCGCCGGTGGTTGAGCCAGACCTGGCAGGACACGTCTTTCCCCTCCGATGCGGTCCGGATGGCCAGTCCGGCCCTGGCGGAGCTGACAGACCGCGTGTGCGGTGGAGAAGGTCTGCCGCCGGAACGGGTACGTCGGTGCGCTGCCTCCCTCATGCGCTACCTTCTGCGCGCCCGCTTCCGTCCGACCCCCTTCGGCCTGTTCGCGGGTGTCGCCCCCGCCACGGTCGGAACGGCCACCTGCGTGGTCTGGGGCCAGTACCACCAGGTGGTGGCCCGTCCCGACGCACGATGGCTCTCGGGCTACAGTAACCGCATCGACGCGCGAGCCCACCCGGACCTGAGAGTGGTGCGGGCCTCCACTCTCCACGTGAGCGGCAACCGCCTCATCCGATCCTGGTTGCCCGGGGCCACTCCGGACGAGGCGGCACCGGTCTCGGTACGCCACACGCCCGCCACCGAACTGGTCCTTCACCTGGCGCGTGTCCCGCGCCCGCTGGGTGAGTTGGAGAACGCTCTGTGCGAGGCGTTCACCTCCGCAGCTCGGGAGACGGTGTCGGCAACGCTCGCATTGCTGCTCCGGCACCGGATTCTGATCAGCGCCGCTCATCCACCCATGGCCGAGAGCGACCCCCTGGGCTGCCTTCTGGAACGAGTGCCCGACCAGGAGCAGGCAGCCACCAGGGTCCACCAGCTGCTGAGCCGCCACAACACCACTCACCATGCAGCCGAGCACACCGGACTGCGTGAACAGGCCCTGCGTCATCTTGCCGAAGCCGACCCAGAACACGCCCGTCTGGCGGTGGACACGCGCCTGGACGCACAGGTCACCCTCTCCTCCAGCGTGGTCGAAGAAGTCCAGAAGGCAGCGAACACCCTGCTCGCCTGGGCTCCCCACCGCACCGGTTCTTCCGCCTGGCTCGACTACCACCAGCGGTGCCTGGAACGCTACGGCCCCGGCGCGCTCATCGCCCTGACCGACCTGGTCGGATCCACCGGGATCGGCTGGCCCGCCGGATACCGGGGATCGTTCCTTCCCGCTCCCGAACAGCACGGCCCCACCGCACGCGACCACACGCTGACACAGGCCGCACACACTGCGGCCCTGGCGGGGGAGGTCGAGGTCGATCTCCTGGCGTTACCTCAACCAGGCCAGGAGCACGAGGCGCCCGCGCCGCCGCATCTGGAGGTACGCGCCCAGATCCAGGCCTCCACCCCGCAGGCCGTGGACGAGGGGAAGCTGACGCTGTGGATCACCGGTGTCTCCCGCGCGGTGGGAGTGCTCACCGGACGCTTCTTCCACCTGGACGGCATCGCCGCAGGAGGGTACGAGAACCTGCCCACGCTCACCGAGGGCGCCGTCCCGGTCCAGCTCAGCGCCCCACCGCTGGTGGACTCGGCCCACAACATCGCCCGCACCACCTCCGTCCTGCCGCGTCTACTTGTCATCGACGAACACCCACCGCCCGTCACCCTCGGCGGGCCGCAGGTGTTCGGCATCGACGACGTGTCCGTGCGCGTGGACCCCGACCACCTGCGCCTGCAACGCCGCTCCACCGGCCAGATCATCGAACCCCACCTGTTCTCCGCGCTGGAACCCCGCTGGCACACCCACCTCCTGGTGCGCCTGTGCTACGAACTGCCCCGCGCCCGGACCGCACCTCATCTGGCATTCGCCTGGCCCATCTCAACCGACACCTGGACCCACCTGCCCCGGGTACGGGCCGCGAACGCCGTGCTTTCCCCGGCCCTGTGGAGGGTGAGAGCTGACGACATCGCCGCCCCCGACACGGACGCCTCCGAGTGGTGCGCGGCACTACGCGGCCTTCAACGACAACGCCGGATTCCCGATCACGTCCAGGTGATGGAGGGCGAGACCTACCTGGCGTTGGACCTGAGCCAGGCCGCCCACCAGCATCTGTTGCGCACCCACCTGGAACGGCGGGCGCGCCAGACTTCCGCCATTCTCATCGAAGCCCCACTGCCGGGTGCCTTCGCCTGGTGCCAAGGGCGTGCCCATGAGGTCGTGGTGCCTTTGGCCTCCACTCAAGCCCCGGCGCGCGCACCGCGTCCTAGCCTCACTTTCACACCACCGTCGGTACACCTCCCGGGCGCTGGCACATGGACCTCAGCCCACCTGTACTGCGACGCCGACCTGCACTCACGCCTGCTCACTGACCACACACCGCAGCTGTGGAAACGGTGGGGGAGTGAACCCGCCTGGTGGGTGGTCCGGTACAGCGACCACGACGGCCCGCACCTGCGCCTGCGTATCCCCACCAGCGGAGCCCACCAGCTCTCCGCCCTGGCATGCTGGGCCCGGGAACTGGAGGAAAGCGGTCTGCTCCGCCACATGACGCTGGAGACCTACCGCCCCGAAACAGGCCGCTACGGCAGCGGCGAAGCCCTTCAAGCCGCCCACACCCTGTTCTCCGCCGACACCGCCGCCGCACTCACCCAACTCCGGCACGCGGCCTTCGAGGACACCACCCGGCTGCACGCACTCGGAGCGGCATCACTGGTCGATCTCGCCACCGCGGCCTGCCCAGAACGGGGCCTGGAGTGGCTGACCGAACACCTGCCACGGGCCCGCACACCGATAGACCGCACCGCACACACCCTGGCCGTGGACCACCTGGGCGCCGCTACCGAGTCCGTCCTCTCCGAACTACAGCGGGCATGGCGCAACCGTGCAGAGGCCCTGGCCGCCTACCGCGCGCACCTTCCCGGTCCGGACAGCATCCATGACGTGCTGCCCTCCCTCCTCCACATGCACCACAACCGGCTGATCGGCCCCGACCACACCGACGAGACACGGCTCCTCGAACTGACCCGCGCCGTGGCCCTGACCCTCTCCGCCCGTGCTCGCCAGGGGACCCGATGATCACCGAGACCGCCGAGGAATTCCTCACCCACCTGGCCGACCGGTTCGCGGATCCCGTGCCGTCCCTCATCACACGAGCCCAATGCCTGGACACCGGAGCGGCCGGGATCGCCCTGTTCCACGCCGTCCGAGCCCAGCATGACCCAGACAGCGCGGAGCGCGTACATGCCTGGGTCCGGGCAGCCACCGCCGAAGGCGTTGACGCCTCCGAGCGAGCGGGAGCGTTCTACGGGCTCCCCGCCCTGTCCCTGCTGCTGTCGCTGTTGCCGGACCAGTACACCCACGCACGGGCCACGCTCACGCGCCACCTGAACAGCCTGGTTCACCGGCGACTCGATGCCGCCCGCGTCCGCAGGGAACGCCAAGGCCCGCTGGCCTTCGCGGAGTACGACGCCATCAACGGCCTGACGGGCATCGGCGCCGTACTCCTGCGCACGGACCCCCGCGGGTCGGCGATGGTCGGGGTCCTGGACTACCTGGTTCGGCTCACCGAACCGGTACGGGTACACGGTGAGGAGCTGCCCGGCTGGTGGGTGCGGCACGACCCCTGGCACAACGCCGTTCCGGCCTGGGAAGGCGGCCACGTCAACCTGGGGACGGCACACGGCATCGGGGGAGTGCTCGCCCTGCTCGCGCTGGCCCACCGCCAAGGGGTCCGGGTGCCGCACCAGGATGAGGCGATCGACCGGGTGTGCTCCTACCTCGATGCCTGGAGACAGCAGGACGAGGAGGGTGCATGGTGGCCAGCGTGGACCACTCCCCGCCGCTCCGGTGGCAAGGGCATGGAGGCGGGGAAGCCGGGTGGGATGTCCTGGTGCTACGGCACGCCGGGACTGGCACGCGCCCAGCAGCTCGCTGGCCTGGCCCTGGGAGACACTGCCCGGTGTCACCTTGCCGAGCGGGCCATGGCAGGCTGCTTGGAACCGTCGTCTCTCGACCGGATGGTTGAGACGGGGTTGTGCCACGGCCTCGCGGGAGTGGTCCAGGTCGCCTACCGGATGGCGCAGGACCAGGACAGCTCAGCACATGCCGCAGATCTGAACGCCGGACTTGCCGAGGCCACACCGAGACTGTTCCGTCAGACGCTGAGCGGTGACACGGCTCTGACTGGACTTCTCGAAGGACCGCTCGGGGCGGTGATGACCTTGTCCACGGTCACCGTTGGTTCGAGCGGCCCGAGCTGGGACACCTGTGTGCTGCTGGAGGCGTGACCCGGGCCTTCTTCACTCGGCACGACAGCGCAGCAGAGCTACCGCTCGGCGGAACGAGCAGGTCTCCTACCGGGACTTCAGCTCATCCAGGAAGGCCGTCCACTCCATGCCCGGGAACGTGAGCGTGCCCTTTTCTGGGTGCACCGAGTCGCGGACGTCCGCACTGCTGGGCTGGTGCCTGACCTGGACGCACTGACCGTTGCCACTGCTGTAGCTGCTCGTGAACCATTCGCCGAGCCCTGTGCTGTTCTCTCTCATCCTTGTCCTCCCTAGCTCTCTTCCATCATGCCCGCAGCCGTCGCCGTGACGAGTTCGCGCGACTGCTCCGGGCTGAGGGCCATACCCACCAGGTGCTCAAGGATCAGCGAGTACCGGTCGACCTCGACCTCGCCTTCCAGGAAGAGGTCTCCCGCCATGCTGTCGATGTAGACCACCGCAGGGTCAGCCAGGTCGGGGAAGTCGACCAGCACGAACGACCCTGGCATGCCGGGGTGGGCGCCCGACTCGAACCTGATGACCTGCAACTCCACGTGGGGGAGCTTGGCCATGGTGTTCAGGTGGAGCAGCTGCTCACGCATGACGCGCTGCCCTCCCACGATCCGGCGGAGCACGGCCTCGTCCATGACAGCGCGCAACCGGAGCGGGTCAGGCCTGTGCAGCAACTCCTGCCGCTTGAGACGGGCACGGACGCGGTCCTCAACCTGCTCGTCGGTTGCCAGGGGAAGAGTTCCCCTGACGACGGCCCGTGCGTAGTCCTCGGTCTGGAGGAGCCCCGGCACGAACAGGGACTCGTAGTTGCGGATGGTGCGGGCCTCGGACTCGAAGAGGATGTAGTTGGTGTACTCCGTCGGCAGCTCCGACGGATAGGTCTCCAACCATCCCTGCTTACCCGAGTCCTTGGTCAGAGCCAGTAGTTGTTCCCGCTCGCCGACGTCGACCCGGTAGAGGTCGCACAGCGTGTGGAGGGTGCGCAGTTGCGGTCGGGCCTGGGCCGACTCGATGCGGTAGAGCGTCGACCCGTTGATCCTGGTCGCCTCGGTGACGTCCTCGCGGCTGAAGCCCGCTGACTCACGTAGTTTCCGCAGTTCGGAGGCCAGCCTTCGCATGCGCAGTGTGCGTGTGGGCTTCTTCGCTGGCACGGTCCCGCTCCCTCGCCGTCAGGCATGGCTGTGCGTGTCGATGGTGCTCCGGCTCAAGCTATCCCGATTTTTCGATTGATGCGAACGCATACCTTGCATTCTCAGCAGTGCGTAGTCATCATGGGCGTAAGCATGCCAGGTATCCAGTGCTGGCGCTGCGGTTTCCCTGAGAGAGGCTTGCCATGGCTGTGAATATGCCGGTCCGAGACGGACCTGTTGGCTCCGGACCGATCCGATTCCCGGGCTCACGTCAGTGCGTCTGCGACCTCAGGCTGGTGGAGGACTACCGTCCTGCCAGGCTCGCGCGCAAAACGGCCCGCGTTCTTCTGGACGGGTTCGGCCTGCTCGCCGACCAGGTGTTCCAGATCGAAGAGGCCGTCTCCGAGCTCGCTGCGAACGCCGAGCTGTACGGGCGCGCGCCCTGGCGGTTGCGGATCTACCTCGACGGCTGCTCTCTGTGGGTGGGCGTCTTCGACAGCGACTTCCGCACGGCGGAGTTGGTCGACCGCTTCCTGAGGGAAGCACCCGGTCCCCTCGACCTGATGAAGGAGCACGGTCGCGGGCTGCGTCTGGCCTACGAGGCCTGCCACGGCGAGTGCGGCGTGAGGTCCACGCACGAGACCGGGGGCAAGGAGGTTCTGCTGCGCTTCACCGTCTCAGGCGCTCTGACCTCCGCACCCTCCGGCCCGTAGGAGCCATCAGTAGTTTCCAGAAGTCCGGCCCGACGAGCGCGCCGCGCGGCGCGACGGCGTGGTGCGGACCCTCCCGATGGTCGAGGCCCGCAAGGGCGAGCAGTTTCTCCCACCGGGAACGCCCTGGTCCACCCTCAACGCAAGAGCCCCCGGCAGCCGTGTCACCGGCCCCGGGGAACGGACAACGCTGTATGGAGCGCTGCCACATGAACCCTATCTTCCCCCTGCTGTCCTGGTTGGGAAGGACGTTCTCCTCGCCGCCAGGCCGCCACCGCCGAAGGACTGTCCGCCCTGCTCCCGCCGCGAAACACCGCCCGGTCAGGCCCGTGCCCGACGCCTGCCCGATCCGCATGGACGACCCGTCCGACCCGCGCCGGTATTCCATGCCCCGTCAGCCCTTTCTGGTCTGGGAGAGGGTGCTTGCTCTGCATGGATGAGCATCGGGTGAAACGGGTGTTGTCCAGGCCTTCGTAAGGCTGACACTCGGGAACGGACACACATACCTGAACAGGTGCCCTGCTCTTCGCCGGTGGAGCGGGGCACCTTTATGTGACCAGCTCGTCTTCTCTGGAGAGGATGACCAGAACATGAATGACGGTGCCCTATCTTCGAACCAGAGCCTTACCTTTTGGTGAGGAACGCCTATCGGTTCAGAGTTCCAAGGTGTCTACATATTGGAATCAGGACGGCCCGGTACTAGCCTCGTCACTCCAAGTGAGGAGCTGCTGAGGACCGGGAGGTGTGATGAGGCTCCACACAATCGGAGTGATTCTGCTCGGGGTGCTCATCGCCGGATGCGCCCCGCAGGAAGGCGAGCCTGATCTCCAGCCCAGCGGGCCCTCCGACTCCTCCCCTTCGCCTGAGCCAACGGCGGAAGAGGCGGCACTACAGGCCTACGAGTCCATGTGGGATGTCGTGGTCGAAGCCTCCCACGAAGGGGAGTCCGACCCACCAGAGCTTGAGCAGTACGCGACGGGCGAGGCGCTTGCCTTGATGCGGCAGACCTTGGAGGAGGCCGCCGAAGACGAAGCCGACGTACGAGGCGAACCCGTTCTCAACCCAGAGGCCGTCGAGGTATCCCCCCAGGACAATCCGGACACAGTCACGCTTCTGGATTGCCTTGACGGAACGGAGTGGGTGGAGCAGGACGGCGCTGACCCCGAAGGGGGAGAGGGCTCGTCGAGTAGTCGCCAGGTCGATGCGGCAGTGAGCAGCGACGGGCTTTCATGGCGTGTATCTGAGCTGCGTATATGGGAGCCAGGGACATGCTGAGGAGATCACTCACGATTGCCGTTGCAGCTGCCGCCTTTGTCGCGGTCACTGTGCCAGCTTCCGCGGATGAGTTCCTTGGTCGAGCCGAGTGCGGCACTGACGGCGGTCCCGGGTGCGACGTCTCCGCTGAGTCCGGCGGAGGAAATCCGGACGTTTCGGGGAACGAAGGAGAACCAATCCCCGAGGCCGCCCCCGAAGGCACGGGATCGGCCTCGTCCGAGCCCGCGTGCGAGGTTGATGGCCTCTCGGCGCGGTGTAGCGCCACGGTCGGCGGCGGTGCCGACGAGGCCGAGGAGGAGGTCGACTTCGAGGCTCTGGCGTACGCGGCCCGTGCGGCGTTCCAGCTCTCCTCTCCCGAGATTGCGATGTCGCCGAGCGCGGACGCACCCGTCCTGGTGCGGGTTCCGGTCTGGATGTGGATCTCCTCCGACGCCTGGCAGGAGGAGACGGCCACCGCGAGCGTGCCCGGCGGATCGGTGACGGTGACCGCCACTCCCACGTCGGTCTCCTGGTCGATGGGCGACGGCACGACCGTGGAGTGCGAGGGCCCCGGTACTGCCTACGACCCCGATGTCCACGATCCAGCGGAGCCCTCTCCGGACTGCGGACACACCTTCACCTCCATCAGCGGCGGCTATGAGGTGACCGCCAGCCTGTCGTGGCAGGTGGAGTGGTCCAGCTCCGACGGTGAGGGCGGCACCTTTCCCGCCCTGACCACCCAGACGTCCACGACGGTGCGGGTGGTCGAGTCCTCCGGAGTGGTGACATGAAAAGGCGAACACCATGGTGACCACAACCGACACCCGAACCAGCGGCAGCGACAAGGACGAACCGGTTCGTCTGTCAGGCCGGGCTACCCGCCGGTGGCGGTCGGCGGTGGTCGCGGTGGCGCTCATGGTGGCCGGGGCGACCGCGGTGGTGATCGCGCTCAGCCAGGTGGACCAGCGCTCCCCGGTACTGGTGGCGGCCGGTGACCTTCCGGCCGGGCACGTGGTCACCGCCGCCGACGTACGGGTGGTCGAGCTGGCCGGGGCCGAGAGCCTGCCGACGGCCTCCGACGTCGAGCAGGTAGTCGGTACCACGCTCACCCTTGCGGTCACCGAGGGCGCTCTGCTGTCGGACGAAGTCCTGGGCGCGGACGGAGAACAGTTGGCCTCCGGCCAGGCCACGGCCAGCGTTCAACTCGCCTCGGGGCGGGTGCCCTCCTCGGTACGGACGGGCTCGCAGGTGACGGTGGTCCTCACGGGGGAGAGCAGCGACACCGCGTCCTTTCCCGCGCAGGTGCAGAGCCTCACTCCGCTGACCGAGGAGGTGGGCGGTGAGGTGCACGTGGACCTGGTGGTGGACGGCACCTACGCCGCCCAGCTCGCCCGGGCCGCCGCCGAGGACCAGGTCTCCCTGGTACAGACCCCGCACGGAGGCGACTGATGCTGGTCGCGCTCTTCTCCCTGTCCGGTGCTCCCGGCGTCACCACGCTGGCGCTCGCGCTGACCAGCACCTGGCCCGCCCCTGATCCGGTGTGGATGGTGGAGGCGGACGCCTCCGGCGGTGACGTCGCCGCGTGGTGGCGCCTTCCGGTCTGGCCCGGTCTGGTGGACCTGGCGGCGGCCAGCCGCAGCGGCCAGGACCACGAGAGAGTCGACACCGCGGCGGTCTCCCAGGTGCTGCCGGGCGGTGTGCGGGTGTGCGTGGCGCCGTCCACGGCCGACCGCACCGCCGGAGCGGTCGGCCTGCTGGCCCAGAACCCCAAGGCCCTCAAAGGCGATCACGTGACGGTCGCGGACCTGGGGCGGGTGCTTCCGGAGGCCACGCCCGCGGCGTTCCTGGAGGCGGCGGACGCGGCGGTGCTGGTGGTCCCAGGCGATGTCGCGCACCTGAAACGAGCCAAGGAGTCCGCGGCGGGCCTGCGCACCCGCTGCCCCCGTCTGGGGCTGGCCGTGGTCGATCCGCCCCGGGGCAGCGCGGAGATCAGCGCGGCGGTGGGGCTGCCCGTGTGGGCGAAGGTGCCGCAGGACGCGCGCACCGCCGCCTTCCTCGGCGGGCAGGGCGAGGTGGCGCGCCTGGACCGGCGGCCCCTGATCAAACAGGCGCGCGCTCTCGGCCGCGCCCTCGCAGAGCAGACACGACCGGCCGTCACGGACCCGGTGGATCCGACGGTGGCGCGATTCCTCGGGCAGGTGCCATGAGCGACGAGATGTCAGCGTTCCATGTACGGGAGGTCACCGGGGAAGCGACTCGGCGCCTGAGCGCGCACGCCGCGGACACCGACCCGGTCGCAGGACAGGAGTACCGAGCTCTGGCCCGCAGGGTCATCCGCCAGGTGCTGGACGAGAGGGCCAGCCGCGCGCTGGCCTCCGGACAGCCGGTGCTGGACGGCGCCACCGAAGAGGTCATCGCCCGGCAGGTGCTGGCCCGGGTGTGCGGGCTCGGCCCCCTGGAGGCCCTGCTGGAGGACGCCGAGATCGAGAACGTCAACCTCACCGGAACCCAGGTGTGGGTGCGCTACGCCGACGGACGGCGCGAACGGCTCCCAGCGATCGTGGACGGCCCCGAGGAACTGGTAGCCCTGGTACGGCGGATCGCCGCCGACTCCCCGATGGGGGAGCGGCGCTTCGACCCGGCCGCCCCCATCCTGGACATGGCCCTGGCCGACGGCTCCCGGCTCAACGCCATCCTCGACGTCTCCCACCAGCCCGCCGTCTCCATCCGCCGCCACCGCTACCACACCACCGGCCTGGGCCAACTGCGACGCCTGAACACCCTCGACCAGATGCTGGTCGACCTGCTGCGCGCCGCGGTGCGCTCGCGGCGCAACATCGTCATCACCGGCGGAACCGGCGCGGGCAAGACCACCCTGCTACGGGCCCTGGCCACGGAGATCCCGCCCCAGGAGCGGGTGGTGACCATCGAGGACGTGCCCGAACTCGCCCTGGAACGCGATGAGACCGCCCACCCGGACGCCGTCGCCCTGCACGCCCGCCCGCCCAACACCGAGGGCCGGGGCGAGGTCACCGTCGCCGACCTGGTCCGCGCCGCGCTGCGCATGTCCCCCGACCGCGTCATCGTCGGCGAGACCCGCGGCAGCGAGACCGTGCCACTGCTGACCGCCATGTCCCAGGGCAACGACGGCTCCCTGACCACCCTGCACGCCGCCTCCAGCGCGGGAGCGTTCACCAAGCTCGGCGCGTACGCGGCCCTCTCGGATCGGCTCCCGCTGGAAGCGACCTCCCTGCTGGTCGCGGCGGCGGTGCACCTGGTCGTGCACCTGTCCGCCACCCCGACCGGAGGCCGACGCGTCACCAGCGTCCGCGAAGTGGTCGGCGCGGACGGAACCCAGGTGGTCTCCAACGAGATCTACCGCCACGAGCACGGCCACAGAGCACCCGCCGCGCCACCGAGCCCGGACACAGCCAGGGCACTTCACTCCGAAGGGTTCGACGTGGCCCGGCTCATGGCCGCCCCGAACACCGTGAACGGACACCGACGATGACCGCGGCACTGGTCCTCGGGGGAACGGGCGGTCTACTGCTGGGCGCCGGGGTGTGGTTGTTGCTCACCGGTGTGCGGCGTCGCCCCCAGAAGCCGGGGGCACGTGTGCGACGAACACCGATGCCCCGCACCCGGGTGCTCCGGGCAGCCTCCACCGCCGCGGGCGGAGTTCTGACCGCCCTTCTCACCGGGTGGCCGGTCGCGGGAATCCTGGCGGCGGCCGGAATGTGGTGGCTTCCGCGCCTGCTGGGCCCCGACCGCGAGCACGCCAGCCGTGTCGCCCAGGTGGACTCGGTCGCCGGATGGGCCGAACAGATCCGCGACCTCATGGCCGGAGCCGCGGGCCTGCACCAGGCCATCGCCCACACCGTCCCCACCGCCCCCGAGCCCATTCGCGCCGACGTCGCCCACCTGGCCGAACAACTCCAACAGGGGACACCGCCCGAGGAAGCCCTCCAGGAGTTCGCCGTCCGGGTGCAGGTGCCCACCGCGGACCTGGTGGTGGCCGCCCTGTCCAGCGCGGCCAGCCGCCACGCCGCCGACCTCGGCGCACTGCTGTCCAGCCTGGCCCAGGCCGCCCGGGAACAGGCCGCAATGCTGGTGCGCATCGCCGCGACCCGGGCACGGGTGCGCACCTCCGCGCGGATCATCGCCGCCACCACCCTGGCCTTGGCGGTGGGTCTCGCGCTGGTCAACGCCGACTACCTCGCCCCCTACAACACCGGTACCGGTCAGCTCATCCTGGCGGGCATCGGCGCGCTGTGGGCGGTGGGCCTGGTGTGGCTCGCCCGCCTGACCCGCACCAGCTTGGGTCCCCGGGTGCTGGCCCGTGAGAAGGCAGAGCCGGAGGTGGTGCCGTGAACACCTTCCTCCTCGCCGTCGCGGGCGGGTGCATGCTCGCCGCAGGACTGTGGTTCGCGCTGCTGCCCCGTCTGTCGCGGCCCTCGCTGGCCGAACTCCTCCAAGAGCCCGCGACCGCGGTCACCGAGCCCGCAACTGAGTCCGTCGAGCGACCTGGCTGGTCGAGCAGACTCGGCTCTCCCGGAGTCCCCCTGCTGTCCGCTCTGGGATTGCCGACCCAGCGCACGCGCCGCCGCCTGGCCGCGTGCGACCGCGACGTGCCCGGCTACCTTTCCCAGAAAGCCGCCATGGCGGTGCTGGCCTTGGGCGTCCCGCCCCTCCTCGCCACCGCCCTGGCCGCCCTCGGGCTCACGCTCTCCCCGCTGTTCGGCCTCCTAGCCTGGACCGTGTTCGCCGCAGTGCTGTGGATGGCCCCCGACCTGGAGGTACGCGACCAGGCCAAGGAGCGCTCCGAACAGATGCGCCACACCATCGCCGCGGTCTGCGACCTGGTCGTCATCTCCCTGGCCGGAGGAGCCGGAGTCACCGGAGCCCTGGACGACGCCACCCGGGCCAGCGACACCTGGGCCATGCGCCGCATCCGCACCGCCCTGTACACCGCCACCATCCAACACCAACCCGCCTGGACCGCCCTGGAGGAGCTGGGGGAGCGCTACGACGTTCCCGCCGCCACCGAGCTGGCCGCGAGCCTGCGCCTGGCCGGAGCAGACGGCGCCCGGGTCCGCGCCAGCCTCGCCGCCAAGGCCACGTCCTTGCGTACGCAACACCTGGCCGAACTGGAAGCACAAGCCCAGTCGGCCACCGAACGCATGAGCCTGCCGACCGTGCTCCTGTTCGCGGGCTTTCTGATCCTCATCGGCTACCCCGCCCTGCACCTGATCCTCACCAGCCTGTGAATCCGCACCGGAGGAGACGATGTTTCCCTTCCTCAACCGACCCGACCGCCCCCGCCCACACTCCGATGACGGATACTCCACCGAAGCCGTCGCCGTGATCGCCACCCTGGTCATCCTCGCCGTCGGAGCCCTGGCCCTGATCTCCGACGCCGTCCTGGGATGGGCCGGGTCCATCACCCTCGGATAGCCCGGATGCGCGGCCTCACAGCGTCCTCCACCGATCCCGACCGGGACCGCGGCAGCGCCGAGCTGGTCGTGGCCACCCCGCTCATGCTCCTGCTGCTGGTGCTCGTGGTCCAGATCGGCCTGTGGGCACACGCCACCCACATCTCCCAGACCATCGCCCAACACGGCCAAGCCGCAGCGCGCACGGTGGAGGCCACCGAAACCGACGGGCACATTCGAGCGAGCGAGGTCGCGGCCCAACTGCGCGGTGACCTCCTCCACGGCCTGGACATCACCGTGGAGCGCACCGACACCACCGCCACGGTCCAGGTGTCCGCGCACGTGCCCACGATGATCCCCGGCTTGGACTGGCCGGTGAACGCCGCGGTCTCCGGCCCGGTGGAACACCACACACCCGGCGCAGGCCAACCATGAACCGCCACGACAGCGCAGCAGAGCGCGGGTCGGCGTCGGCGGAACTGGCGCTGCTCACCCCCATCCTGATCCTGATCGCGATGCTGGTGCTGCTCGCCCACCGGCTGGTGAGCGCGGGCATGGCCGCCGACGCCGCGGCACACGCCGCCGCCCGCGCCGCCACTCTGGAACGCACCCCCGCCGCCGCCCACACAGCGGCCGAGACCGCCGCTGCCCAAGCGGTGCGTACGCACGAGCTGAGCTGCGCCACCCACGACCTGACCGTGGACACCGGTGGACTCACCCCCGGCACGACCGTGGACGTGACCCTGACCTGCCACGCGCACCTGTCCGACCTCGTCGGCCTCCACCTGCCCGGCACACGCACCATCGAAGGCACCGCGTCCTCGGTGGTCGACACCTACCGGAGCACACAGTGAGACGCCCCGCCCTCCGCGACGACCGTGGGCAGGCCACCGCGTTCCTGGTCATCATGGCCATCGCCCTCCTGTTGCTGGTCGCCCTCGTCTTCGACGTCGGCGGAGCCCTCAGGGAGCGCAACCGCAACCTCCAGCTCGCCCAGGAAGCCGCCCGCGCCGGTGCTCAGCAGATCGACCTGGCCGCCTACCGGGCCGACGGCACCGTGACCCTGGACCCCACCGCCGCGGCCACGGCCGCGAACGCCTTCCTCGCCGATGCCGGAGTGCGGGGCACCGCGACGGTCAGCGGCGACGTGGTCACCGTCACCGCGCAGAGCACTTACACCTTCCGCCTGCTCCCGCTGGCCGCGCGCACCGCATCCGGAACAGCGAGCGCCACTCCGCTCACCGAACCCACCACGCCCTGAGGCACCCATGACACACCCACGCCTTCGCCAGCTCGCCGCACTCGCCACCACCCTCGCCCTCCTGGCCGGACTGCCGTGGCTGGCCACGCTCTTGACCTGGCCCGTCCTCGACCTGTCCTGGACCAGCGTGCAGGTGTACCTGCGCAGCGCACGCCTGCCCGAGGGCGTGGGCACCGCCTTGCTGATCCTGGCCCTGTGGGGACTGTGGAGCCTGTACCTGGCAGTCCTGGCGATGGAAGCGGTAGGGCGCTTGCGCCACCGCACGCCCCGGCTCCGGCCGCTGCGCCCCTTGCAGATGCTCGCCGCCACCACCCTGGGCACCATCGCCGTGTCCCCGGCCGCCGCCCACGCCGCAGCTCCGGCCACCACCGTCTCCGAGGCCCCCGCCGAACCCGTAGCCGAGAACCTGACCGGAGCGGACGTAGACCGGCAGGACGTCGAGGAGCCGGTGCTCATCGACCGCTCCCGCACCATCGACTCCTTCGGCTACGACTCCGCGGAGCTGAGCGAGCCGATGCGCCAGGACGTACAGGCCATCGCCCAACTCATCGACCAGCACGGCTCTTCGGAGATCCCCGTGGTGGTGACCGGACACACCGACGCCGCAGGCGATGCCGCCTACAACCTCGACCTGTCCCAGCGACGCGCGGAAGCGGTCGCAGAGCAGCTGCGTACGCACCTGGGCGAAGAGATCACCGTGCGCGCCGAAGGAGAAGGGGACCGAGCACTCCTCGACTCGGCCGATGACGCCGAGCAACGCCGCGTGGAGATCTCCTACAGCGTGCTCCTCACCCCGCCCCCGGCCCCGGATACCCCACCAGCGCACCACGGCCCGGAGAACGAGGAGGCTCCCGAGGAGACCTCCGCTCCCGCGGTCGGACTCTCCTTGCCCGGCGGCCTGATCCTGGCCATGACCACCGGTACCGCTGGCTTGGTGGCCGGCATGGTTCTCGAACGCCGCCGCGGCCAACCGCAGCACTCCAACGCCGCGTACAAAGCCTCCACCGACGCGCACGACCAGGAGGAGAAGGCACACCACGCCACCGAGGCTCCCCTTCCGCCAAGCGCACCGATCGACACCGACGAGGACGAGGAAGGCGAGCGTCCCGAACTGGCGATGATCGACCTGGCCCGCGCACCCGGCCTGGGCATCACCGGCCCCGGCGGAGAAGGCGCTGCTCGCACGCTCCTGACCCGCGCCCTGGACCACAGCGAGAGCGCCCTCAACGTCGTCGTGCCCAGCAACGACCTGCACGCTCTGCTGGACGAAGCACGGCACCTGCCTCAGCTCGACGAGGACGCGTCGGTCATGGTGACCGAAGGCGTCGAAGACGCTCTCACCCTGCTCCAGCTCCAGGTGCTCACACGCCACCGAGCGGCCGATGAACGCGACGATGAGAACCACGACACTCCGCTGAGCGGGCCCCAATTCGTGTTGCTCGCCCGCGCGGATGCCGCTGTCGCGGCGGAGGTCGTCTCCCTGCTCACCCATACCCAGAACGCGCCTCTGAGCGCGGTGCTGCTCGGCCCCTGGCCCCAGGACGACGGCCCGACCATGACCATCGACGCCCACGGCGTCATCACTGCGGCCGAGGCCCCCTTCACCGAGGCGATCGGCCATCGTTGGGCCCCTGCCACCCCTGCTGAGCTACACAGGGCCCTGCTCGCCCACCACGACACACCGACCGCAGACTTCCCGGACATCGACGAGGTAGGCGGTGCGGACATCCAGGAGCCCGAACCGGAACCCGAGCCCGCTGTAGAAGCTTCTACGCCCCACCAGGCAGAGGCGTCCGCAGGCGCGGTATCCGTCACCGTGCTCGGCCGCATCACCCTGGCCGTCCACGGACAACAGGTCCGCCCACACCGCCGAGCCGCATACGAGGTCCTGAGCTACCTGGCAGCTCACCCGGCAGGGGTGAGGATGGAAGCCGCGGTCGATGCGATGTGGCCCCAGGACACCGGACACCGCGCCATCAGGCGCTGGCACGACGCCTGCACCTCCGTGCGCACCGCCTGCCGTCCTCTCCTGGACGAGGACGCGACCGCGGTCATCATCCACGACGGCGACCTCTACCGACTCAACCCCGACCTGGTGGTGTGCGACCTGTGGAGACTTGAACGGCTTCTGGACGATGCGGCCGGCAATGAGGACGCAGTGGTGCTCGTGACCAGCGCCGCGGCCCTGGCGGATGGAGACTTCGCCGACCAGGCCGACTACATGTGGGCCGAGGAAATCCGGGAAAGAACCCGGAACCGCCTTGTCGAAGCACTGACTGAGTGCTCCAAGGAAGTAGAAATACGCCGGGCGATCTCCATGCTGAACAGAGCAATCAAGATCGATCCCGCCTCCTTTGACGCCGCCCAGGAGTTGGCCAGGAGGTACGATGAAAAGGGCGACTCTGTATCCGCTAAGCGTGTGCGAGAAAACCACGAGATCACGCTCCAAAGTGCAGAGTAGGGATACTCCTTCGAGCTTCCTTTGTTTTTAATAGAGCTTTCTTTTTGCCGTTCCCACTCCCTTGCCTCGTTCTTTTGTGTTCCTTGCGCCCGGCTGGCCCTCAGGGCAGCCCTGAACCCCACCCTGCCCCCCGCCATCCTGGATGGCCACCCCTTGCGCAAGGATAACCGCAGGCCAAGAGGTAGGTAAGGATGGTCGGCGCTCCACCCGACTGGTGTCGCATGCGGCTCTAGAAAATTCTATCGGTGAACGCCGAGGTGTTTTTCGGGTCGGGCGTTCATTCTGCTTGTTTATTATTCCCCTTTCTTTCTCATGCTATAGCCCTCTTTGTTGTTTGCCCTTTCCTTGTTTCCTGTTCCTTGTTCTCCTGGGCTTTTGCCTGCGCTCATGGGGGGCTCGTGTTGCTGGATTTATTTCTATGTTTTGGTTTATCGGATCGGCCATTGTGGGTATATCTAGTAGTGACTAGCAGAGGAGATCAACGCAATGGCTATTGCTTCCATTCGCCATGATGTCGGAGGGTCGTTCGGGCTGCTGCGCTCCCGCTCGCCGTTCCGTTCGCACGGTGCCATGCGCGCCCACACGTACGCTCCCCGGGGAACCGGTCGACTGCCCGCAGAATGGGCTGACGTCTACCGTTCCGACTGCGACAACCCCGGAATCTCGTACGTCGTGTACTCCTATCAGACTCCTATCGCCTGGTTGCGCAACGACGGGCGCACGGTGATTCCCGACGTTGGCTATTCGGTCACCACCACGCGTCATCAGGGTCTGTGCCGAGTGTGGCTCTAGGTCGACTGTCCGGCAGTGCGCGCCGTGTCTCGCGCGTGCTGCCCACTGTCGACCTAGCAACAGCCAACGAAAGGAGTCACGGAAATGCGTGTCCTCTACGTCGGGTTCTTCCATGGCGGCCCCTATCACCCGTTCGGTGACGTCGGCAGCGAAGGGGAAGTGTTCACCTCGCGCGCGGACGCGGGGCGCAAGCTGCGACAGCGCGTCACCGGTTCCGGCATCTGCGACGTGTCCTATCCGAACCTGAGCGAAGACGAAACGGTGTCCACGCGTTCGGCGGACAGCGGACAAACCCTGTTCGCGCAGGTTCCCGAAGACGCCTATATCGACCTGTACGGCGTCGTTCCCTCCGACCGGAAGGGATGGGGCTACATCGCTCCCGAACCGGAATTTCGGATCACGCTCGGTCCGCGTTTCGGGATGCTCTGCGAGCCGTTCTGATTCTGGCCGTGATGGTGGGTCGCAGCGCGCTTGTCCTGTGGCCTGCCACCGGGGTCAAGAACTCTCGGACCACACACCCGATTCGTTTCCTGGGAGGAAACATGACTTCGGTTCTGGAAAGGACACACACCACCGACACCACGCACGCCATGACCGGTGTGTTCACCACCACGCGTGCCACCCTGGTGGACGCGTTGGCCACGGTGGGCATTGCCGTCGCTACGCGTCCGTCCGTGCCTGTCCTGGCTGGTGCGCTGCTGGAAAGCGACGGCGGGGACCTGTTGGTTCGCGGATTCGACTACGACGCAGCCGTGACCGTGCGCATCCCCGACGCCGTGAACACGCCCGGGCGCGTGCTGGTCTCCCACCACGAACTGTCCAAGCTGGTCAACGCCATGACTAAGGGAATGCGCAAGCGCGAGGCGGACCACCTGCCGGTGACCGTGCGCGTGCGTGACCACCAGTTCGCCACGGTCGAACTGGCGGACAGCGCCATGCCCATGGAGCTGCTGCCCGTGTCCGACTACCCGAACCTGCCCAAGCCCCCGCCCGTGTTCGCTCACGTGGACGGCCACCGGTTCGTCACCGAGTCCACGCGGGTGCTGCGCGCCGTGGGACGCGACGACACCCTTCCCCTGATCACCGGTATGAAGATCAACGTCGCAGACGGCGGGCTCACACTGGCCGCGACCGACCGCTACCGCCTGACGGTTGGGCACGTGCGCGCGCACGTCATCACCGAGACCGCTCCCGACGCTGGCGCGCTGATCGACGGCGCGCTGCTGGGCAAGATCCTGTCCAAGCTCGGAGAGGACATCCGACTCGGTAGCGGCCCCGGCCCGTTCGGTGACCTGGTCTCGCTCGAAAGCGGCCCGGTGACGGTGGTGGCGCGCCTGCACAACGACGGCGAGTTCGTCACGTACGAGGACATCATGCCCACCACCACGTCCGGCACCGTGGTGGTCGACCGTGCCGAACTGGTGACCCAGACCGAGCGAGCCGCCGCTGTGCTCACCGCCAAGGGGCACAAGCACAGCCCGGTCACGCTCACGGTCGCAACGGGCTCGGTACGGGTGTCCCCCTACCTGGGAGAGGGAGCGCAGCACGTGCGCACCCGCGCGTTGTCGGCGCGCACCAGCGGTACCAGTGACCTCACGCTCGGGTTCGACCACCAGTTCCTCACCGACGCGCTGAACACCTTCACCGGAGAGTCCGTCACCCTGCACCTTCAGGCGTCGGACAAGTCGTGCGTGCTGACCGACAGCCCCGACGGGCTGAACGACCCCACGGCGTTTCGCCACCTGGTC
>NZ_CBDRFA010000044.1:0-69699 GCF_965343085.1 Nocardiopsis synnemataformans
CCCCCCCCCCCCCCCCCCCCGCTACGCGCGGCAGGCGGCGACGGTACGGTCCACGATCTCGGTCAGGGCGACCTCCTCACGGTCGCCGGTGGCGCGGTCGCGCAGTTCCACCAGGCCGTCCTTGAGGCCGCGGCCGACGATGACGCCGGTCGGGATGCCCAGGAGTTCGGCGTCGGTGAACTTGACGCCGGGCGAGACCCCCTTGCGGTCGTCCACGAGGACGCGCAGGCCCCTGGCCTCCAGCTCCCGGGCGATCCGCAGCGCCTCCTCGACCTGCTCGCCCTTGCCGGTACCGACCACGTGCACGTCGGCGGGCGCCACCTCGCGCGGCCAGACGACGCCCTTGTCGTCGTGGGACTGCTCGACGACCGCGGCGACGGCGCGCGAGACGCCGATGCCGTAGGAGCCCATGGTGATCCGCCGGGGCTTGCCGTCGGGGCCCAGCGCGTCCACCTGGAAGGCGTCGGTGTACTTGCGGCCCAGCTGGAAGATGTGGCCGATCTCGATGCCGCGCGCGGTGTACAGGGTGCCCCTGCCGTCGGGCGAGGGGTCGCCGTCGCGCACCTCGGCGACGTCGATGGTGCCGTCCGGGACGAAGTCGCGGCCCGCGACCAGGTCGACGACGTGGTGGTCGGCCTCGTCCGCGCCGGTCACCCAGGCGGTGCCCGTGACCACCCGGGGGTCGACCAGGTAGCGGACCTTGTTGTCCAGCAGCGCGCGGGGGCCGATGTAGCCCTTGACCAGGAAGGGGTTGGCCGCGAAGTCGGCCTCCTCCAGGAGGGCGACCTCGGCGGGCTCCAGCGCCGCCTCCAGGCGCTTGAAGTCCACCTCGCGGTCGCCGGGCAGGCCGACGGCCAGCAGCTCCCACTCCTTGGCGCCGGGCGTGCGGGTCTTGACCAGGACGTTCTTGAGGGTGTCGGCCTCGCTGAAGTCGCGGCCCAGCCCGGCGCCGTTGAGGAAGTCCACCAGGGTCTGGATGGTGGCGGTGTCCGGGGTGTGGTGGACCGCGGCCTCGGGCAGCCCCTCGACCGGCAGCGCCTCGGGGGCCGGGACGGCCACGGCCTCGACGTTGGCGGCGTAGTCGGACTCCGTGCTGCGCACGAAGGTGTCCTCGCCGGTCGGGGCGACGGCCAGGAACTCCTCGGAGGCCGATCCGCCCATGGCGCCCGAGGTGGCCGACACGATCACGTACTCCAGGCCCAGCCGGTCGAAGACGCGGATGTAGGCGGCGCGGTGGTCGGCGTAGGACGCGCGCAGGCCCTCGTCGTCGATGTCGAAGGAGTAGGAGTCCTTCATGTGGAACTCGCGGCCGCGCAGCACGCCCGCGCGGGGACGCGCCTCGTCGCGGAACTTCTCCTGGATCTGGTACAGGGTGACCGGGAAGTCCTTGTAGGAGGAGTACTCGCCCTTGACCAGGAGCGTGAACAGCTCCTCGTGGGTGGGGCCGAGCAGGTAGTCGGCGCCCTTGCGGTCCTTGAGGCGGAACAGGGTGTCGCCGTACTCCTCCCAGCGCCCGGTGGCCTCGTAGTACTCGCGGGGCAGCAGCGCGGGCAGGAGCACCTCCTGGGCGCCGATGGCGTCCATCTCCTCGCGCACGATCCGGGAGACGTTCTCCAGGACGATCCTGCCCAGGGGCAGCCAGCTGTAGACGCCGGGGGCGGCACGGCGCACGAACCCGCCGCGGACGAGCAGCTTGTGGCTCGGCACCTCGGCGTCCGCCGGGTCCTCACGCAGGGTGCGCAGGAACAGGGTCGACATCCGCAGTAGCACGGCCACTCCTCGTGGGACTTGTGAAATATGCACAGGAACTTGCAATGCCAAGAAAGACCTTGGCGACTTAAAAAACTTGGGATCTCCAGGCTAGCGCGATCCCGGGCACGCTCGCTCGGGCCTGTGCATAGTCTTGGGGCCGACGAACGGAGGCGGAAGTGGGCAGACGCGGCGCACGGGAGGAACCGGAGGTCGGCGGGGACTCGGGCACGGAGCTGCTGGCCGACGCCGACCGGTCCGACTCGTGGTTCCTGGTCGTGGACGGTACGCCCCAGTCCCACGTGGACCTGGCCGACCCCTCGTACCTGGACTTCTCCTACATGCGCCGCATCGCGCACGCGGCCGACCTCGTGGCGCCGCCGGGGGAGGCCGTGGACGCCCTGCATCTGGGCGCGGGCGCGCTGACGCTGGCCCGCTACGTGGCCCACACCCGTACCGGTTCCCGGCAGCGCGCGGTGGACGTGGACGCGCCCCTGGTCGAGATGGTGCGCAGGCGGCTGCCCTGGGACCGCAGGGCGCAGCTGCGCGTGGGCATCGGCGACGCCCGGGAGTGGATCACCGCCCGGCACGCGGACAGCGCGGACCTGGTGGTCAGCGACGTGTTCGCGGGCGCGCGCACCCCGGCCCGGCTGACCTCGGCGGAGTTCTACGCCGAGCTGGCGCGCGTCCTGCGGCCGACCGGGATGCTGGTGGTCAACATCGGCGACGGCGGGAGTCTGGCCCACGCCCGGAGCCAGGTGGCGACCGCGCGGACGGCGCTGCCGCACACGGCGCTGTCGGCCGAGCCGGGCGTGCTGCGCGGACGGCGGTTCGGCAACCTGGTCCTGACCGCCTCGCACAGCCCCCTGCCCGTGGAGGAGCTGGGCCGCCGCGCGCACCGGGACCCGGAGATGGCCCGCCTGGTGGAGGGCGAGGAGCTGGACCGCTTCGTCTCGGGCCGGTCCCCCGTGCGCGACGCCGAAGCCGTCGACTCCCCGGCCCCGCCGGACGGCGTCTTCTAACCGGAGCAAAGCAGGGAAACCCCAGCCGTGTGCCCGTAGAGCCTGCGCGTTCCCCCAGGGGGTGGACGTAGAGCCTCCCGCACGTCGCTTGCCAGGCACCCGTAGAGCGGACAGCGGCGCACCGCCGCTGCGCGCTCTACGGGTGGGTGGTTGCGCTTCGCGGAGGGCACACCCCCTCCCCCTGCTGCGAAGCGTTACGGCACGCTCTACACCAACCCCCTACGGCGCACCGGCACGGGACGTCCTACCTCTCCCCCCGCTCCCCCACGACCCCCTCCGGAGTGCGCCTACTCCCCGGGGAGTAGCCCGCCGCCGGAAAACCCTCCCCCGGGGTGACGGCTTCCCCGAGGGGAGCGCCGTACTGTCGGGGTTGTGGCAGCACTACTCCTCCGCCTTGCGCGTCCCGCGCGCACCGACGCGTGGATCGCCCTGGCCCTGCTCCTTCTGTCCCTGGGCAGCGTCCTGGTCATCGAACTGGTCGACCCGATCCCCGACGACCGCGACCCGTGGCCGTGGGGGTACGCGCTCATCCTCGCCGCGTGCCTGCCGGTCCTGTGGCGGACCTCCCTGCCCTGCCTCACCGCACTCGTCTCGGTCGTCACGGCGACCAGCTACTACCCCCTGGGCTTTCCCGACGGCATGGTCATGCTGTGCACCGCCGTCATGCTCTACACCCTGGTGCGCTGGGGGTACCGCGTGTTCGGCTGGACGCTGGGCGTCGGCCAGTTCGTGGCCGTCAACGGCTACGAGGTTCTCGTGACCGGGACCTTCCGACCCGAGGCGGTCGGCATCATCGGCTGGGTGCTCGTCCTGCTGTGCGCGGGCGAGGTCGTGCGCTGGCGGCAGGAGTACCTGCGGGCCGACCACGAGCGCGAGGCCGAGTCCCTGCGCACCCGGGAGGAGGAACTGCTGCGCCGGGCCTCCGAGGAGCGCGTCCGGCTGGCCCGGGACGTGCACGACACGGTGGCGCACAACATCTCCCTCATCAACGTGCAGGCGGGCACCGCCTTGTATCTGATGGAGACCGAGCCGCAGCGGGCCGCGGAGGCGCTGGCCACCATCAAGCAGACCAGCAAGGACACGCTGACCGAGCTGCGCGGCATGCTCGGCGTGCTGCGCGCCGTGGACGAGGCCGCGCCGAGGTCGCCGGTCCCCGGGCTGGACCGCGTGGAGGAGCTGGCCGAGGGCACCCGCCGCGCGGGGATCGACGTGGCCGTGGAGGTCAGCGGTGTGCCCGGGCACCTACCGGTGAGCACCGAGTCCGCCGCCTACCGCACGGTCCAGGAGGCGCTGACGAACGTGGTCCGCCACTCGGGGGGCTCCTCGGCGCGGGTGGGCATCGAGCACCGCGCGTCCTCGCTGGTCGTGGAGGTGACCGACGATGGCGCCGGAACCGTCGGGCCGCCGGTGCCGGGCAACGGCATCACCGGGATGCGCGAACGCGCCGCCCTGGTGGGCGGCACGGTGGACGCGGGCCCCCTCCGGGGTGGAGGATTCCGGGTGCGCGCCCGGCTCCCGCTCGACGGAGCCGTTTCGGACCACTGGACACCGGCTGCGCTCTCCCCCGACACCGAGGAAACGAGGCCCCGTTGATCCGGGTACTGCTCGCGGACGACCAGGCACTGGTGCGCGCGGGATTCCGCGCGCTGCTGGACAGCGCTCCCGACATCGAGGTGGTCGCCGAGGCCGCCGACGGCGGGGAGGCCCTCCGCCTGACCCGCGCCGAACGCCCGGACGTGGTCCTCATGGACATCCGTATGCCCGGTGTGGACGGCCTGGCCGCCGCCGGGCTCATCCTGGCCGACCCCGCCCTGGAGGCGACGCGGGTCGTCATCCTCACCACGTTCGACCTGGACGAGTACATCTTCGAGACGCTGCGCGCGGGAGCCAGCGGGTTCCTGGTCAAGGACACCGAGCCCGGGGACCTGCTGCGGGCGGTGCGGGTGGTGCACGGCGGCGAGGCGCTGCTGTCGCCGGGGATCACCCGGCGACTGATCGCCGACTACGCGCGCCGCCCGCCGAGCGCGCCCGACCCCTCGGTCCGGCTGAACGGGCTCACCGAGCGCGAACGCGAGGTGGTCGCCCTGGTCGGCGGCGGCCTGTCCAACGAGGAGATCGCCGCCCACCTGGTGCTCAGCCCGGCCACCGCCAAGACCCACGTCAGCCGGGCCATGGTCAAGCTGGGGGTGCGCGACCGCGCCCAGTTGGTCGTCATCGCCTACGAGACCGCCCTGGTCACCCCGAAGTGGAGCCGGTGAGTCCGGGACGCGAGCACCCCGGGCCGTCTCGGGGTCGCCTCGGGGTCATCCCGTACGCCCACCGGAGTACCTCCGCCGCAGCCCCTACCCTCCGGGAGGGCGGCGAGGAGTCCCCGCCGGGACGATGTGCCCGACCCTTCCGTAGTCGGATGCTTGACCGCGTTCCCACCGCCGAACGCGAGGCCCGACGATGTTCGAAGACCCCCTCCTGCTGGCGCGGCTCCAGTTCGCGCTGACCGCCGCCACCCACTACATGTTCGTGGCCCTGACCCTCGGGCTGGCCCCCTACGTCCTCACCACCCAGCTGGTCGCCACCCTGCGCGGCGACCGCTCCCGGATGACCGCCGTGCGGTTCTGGGGCGGCCTGTACCTGGTCAACTACGGGATGGGCATCCTGTCCGGACTGGTGATGGAGCTCCAGCTCGCGCTGAACTGGAGCGGTCTGCACTCGGTGTTCGGCTACACCTTCGCCGCTCCCCTGGCGCTGGAGACGATGACCGCGTTCTTCGTCGAGTCCACGTTCCTGGGGCTGTGGATCTTCGGGTGGGACCGTATGGGCCGGTGGGCGCACCTGGCCTGCTTCGCCGTGGTGACCGCGACGGCGTACGCCTCGGCGTGGTGGGTGCTGGTCTCCAACGGCTTCCTGCGCAACCCCGTGGGCTTCGAGATGGTCGACGGGGTGGCGCATCTGACCGACCCCGTCGCGCTGATGACCAACCCGGCGGCCGTGCTGGCCTTCGGGCACATCGTCACCGGCTCCCTGTTGGTCGGCGCCCTGGTCGTCGCCGCGACCAGCGCCTACCACCTCGTCCGGCGCGACGACGCGCACGGCGTCTTCCGGCGCGGCGTCCGCTACGCGACGCTGGTCCTGTGCCTCGCGCCGGTACCCGTGGCGGCCTTCGGCGGGGTGCAGTTCGGGCTGTTCGGCCAGGACCCGCCCACGAGCGGGCTGACCTACACCGCCGAGGAGATCGCGGCGATCGAGGCGGCGAACCCGGGCGGTCCCCTCCTGGACGCGGCCAACACGACCGGCGACCTGGTGATGATGACGTCGTGGGCGCTGATGTTCTTCCTGGGCCCCCTCATGCTGCTGGCCTGGCCCTTCGGCGGGCTCGACCGCTGGAGGTGGTTCCTCGCCCCGCTCGTGGTGACGCCGTTCCTGCCCTACCTGGCCAGCGTCGGCGGCTGGGTGTTCCGGGAGACCAACCGCCAGCCCTGGACGGTCGTGCACCACCTGACCACGGCTGACGCGGTGTCCCCCCTGTCCCCGGCCGCGGCCGTGCTCTCCTTCGGCTTCTTCACCGCGGCCTTCGCGGCCCTGGCGGCCGTCACCTACTGGCTCCTGGTGCGCTACGCGCGGCGCGGCCCCGGGGGCGGTCCGCTGGCCGAGCCGCGCACACGGCCGCCAGAGGACCCCTCCGGGCCCCGGGAGCCCGCCACCCCCGTCCACACGTACTGAGCCCGGAAGGCCGCAGCCATGGACCTCCTCTCCTCCGCACTCCTCGCCCTGCTCGTCGTGGGCTATCTCGTCCTGGCGGGCTCCGACATCGGCCTGGGCATGCTGATGCCGCGCCTGGCGCGCGGCCCCGAGCAGCGCCGCCGCGTGGTCGCCGCCGTCGCCCCCTACTTCCTGGCCTCGGAGGTGTGGCTGGTCGCCGCGGTCGGGGTCCTGGCGGGCCTGTTCCCCGCCTTGGAACACCACGTGGTCGCCGAACTGTGGCCCGTGCTCGCCGTCCTGCTGGCCGGGTGGCTGGTCCGAGACGCGGGGCTGTGGCTGCGCGCTCGTGTGGACGGCGACCGCTGGCGGATGGCCTGCGACTGCGCGCTCGTGGCGGGCAGTTGGGCCCTGGCCGCCTCGTGGGGCCTGGTGGTGGCGGGCCTGCTCGCGGGCGGTCTCACCGCGAGCGCGTTCACGCCGCTCTGCGCGGCCGCCGTCACAGCGCTGTTCGCGCTGCGCGGCGCGGCCTTCGGTGCCGAGCGGCTGGTCGGTCCGGCCGACTCCGAGAGCGCGGACGTGGCCGCCCGGGACACGCGCCCGCTCGCGCGCCTCGCCCTGGGGGCGGTGGCGCTGGCGGCGGTGGCTGCGGCGCTGCCCGGCGGTCCGGTCCTGGCCCCCGGGCCCGCGGCCGCGCTGGCCGCGGTGCTGCTGGCGGCCCTGGTGGCGACGAGCGGCCTGGTGGGTCCGATGCTGTCGCGGCACACGTCGGCGGTGGCGATCGCCGTCCCCGGTCTGCTGGTGGCGCTGGCGGCGCTGGAGCTGCCCTCGGCGCCGATACCCTCCACGACCGCGGTGTTCGTGTGGGCGTCCCTCGGTCCCGTAATTCCGGTCATGTTCGTCGGCCAGGTTTGGCTCTACCGAATGACACGCCGTCCGGCGGTCGCGCCGACCTTCTTCGCCTGAACCCGCCCGAGGTCTCCGCGCAGGTCAGTGCGGCCCCCACTCCCCGCGACGGACGAGGAGAGCCCACGGACCCGGCGGCGTCGGCGCCCGCCCCGGTTGGGGGTGACGACGAACGGGCACGGTCTCCTGCGGGAAACTCGCCCGTGACGCCCCCTCCCACCGGGGAGGCTCCGGCGTGATCGCGCACGGGCGCTGTCGAGCCCCTTGGAGGGACTGTGACTCACCAGATGACCACAACCCCCGACCTGCGTGGATGCAGCTGCGGTTCGGGCTGTAGCTGCGGCTGCCAGAGCGGCGGCTCCTGCAACTGCGGCGGAGGCTGCGGCTAGCGGGTCCCCCGCCCAGAAGAATCCCCCCTCCCCCTTTCGGCGGGCCGCCCCTCCCCGGGCGGCCCGCTCTCCTCCCCCCCTTCTTTCCCCGCCCCGCCTCCGCGTGTCGCGACAAGGAGCAATACTGCGTATACGCTGTGTTACCACGTGAAGCTGCGTATCCACGTGGTGGGGGAGATCAGCGATGTCGCCGTTCACCAGACCAGCGTCGGGGAGGGGTCACCTCTCCGAGCACGCGAGACTGCTCCAGTGCGTTCTGGGAATCCGGGAGCGCTCGGCGCGTGCGGTCCCCTGGGAGCCGGACACGGTCGGCATCCCGACCGCGGGCCCGTCCAACGCCCTGGCCCGGATCAACGACGTCGCCTTCTACGCGAACGCGCGCGACGAGGTGTCCGCCCTGGCCGGTATCTGTGTGGACCTGCTGCACCTGCACGCTCCCCGCGACGAGGACGGGAACCTCTGTCAGGGGTGCCGCCTGGCCTGGCCGTGCCCCACCTTCACCGAACTCTGCCGCCTGCTCGCCTAGCAGCGGAGCGCGGGCGGCCGACGGGCGAACGGACGCCGTCCGCCGGAGTCGGGGCGCGATCCGACTTCGACGGACGACCGTCCTCACCTGCCGTCCGCTGACGTCCCACGGTCGAGCCGTCGGGCGCCCTCACCGGTCCAGGCACCTCCAGAGACTAATACTGAAACGCGTTCTACCGCAAGACCCAGGTCCTCGAGTTCCATCGGGGAACCGGGCGAACAGGGAGCGTTGGCCAGTGGAACAGGATCTACTCAACGCCGGGCGGAGAGGTCCTGAAGACGTCGGGGCACCGCGCGGCAGGCACCTGGCAGGAAACGCGTACGCGCACCGGAACGAGAGGAACCGCCCCGCGCGGCGTCACGCGGGACACGAGGGCCGGGAAGGGCCTCCCCGCCTACGCGGGGCGGCCAGGCCCAGGGGCGGGGGACAGCCCCTGGGACCGGCCTTGGGGCGGCAGGGCGCAGCGGCCCGTGGACTCTCCGAGAGCGGGGGGACCCTCCCTTTGGCCGCTGCCGGGGCGCGCCTTGCTCCACAGACGTTAACGAGGAACCGGTAACACGAACACCCTCCATCAGATAACCGGAACGTCTCGATTCACACTGGTGGACGCGCAGCCCTCATCCGTGACCTGCGCCGATGCGCGTTCCTCACCGGCACTTCGCCTCTGGAGCCCCAGGATTAACACAAGCCACATAGACACCAAAAACCTCTCCGGGCGACACCCGAAATGAGGGGCTACGACAAAACCGAGGGTCGACAATCCCCCGCCGGTAAAAGGTTGCAGGGGGTTGCGTCCCCCGGCCGGAACAAGGAGAACGAAGGCCCCGGGTGTTCGCCCGGGGCCCCGAGTCTCAACTTATTCGCGTGGCCAGCAGATATGCGGAGGGAGTATCCGCGTCAACAATGTCGGTCACCCTCCACGCCTGTCCGCCGACACTGAACACGTCACCCACCCGGACGTCGATCATGGGCGTGGGCCGCCACTCCTTCGGTCCGCCGATCTTGGCGACCGGCTGGCCGTCGTCACCCACCCAGAAACTGCCCCCGCCCACCGGGCCACCCGCGAATCGGTCGTTCCGTCCATAACTGATCTTCTCCTGCGCACCGACCTCGTGGATCACGGTGAATTTCGTCCCAACCGTCTCGGGTTTCGTTGAAAACGCAGCCATGTTAACCCGGACGGGGCAATTGGTGATGCCGTTTTCGGGCTTGTGGGGCGTTTCGAGCAGAGTAGCTGACAAAAGTAATGCGCGGGCCGGGACTTTGGTCCCGACCCGCGCATCCGTCCGTGGGAGAACGGTCAGCTCCCGCTCCCCCGGCCACCCTTGAGCCTGCCCACCAGCGTCTCGAACGCGGAACTGAACGGGTGGTCGTGCACCATGTACGTCCACGTCATCGACGGGCGCTTGACGCCCACCGAGCTCACGTCCAACTCGCCGTCCACGACCTCCAGCTCCTCGAAGCTCTCGGCGGCCCGGGCGCGCGCGTCGTCCAGGAAGCCCTTGAAGACCGGCACCGCGTCGCGGTTGAACTCGTCCAGCGGGTCACGGCGGCCCAGGAAGCGCAGGTGGATGCCCTCCCGCAGCTCCGACAGGAAGGCGTTGTGGTCGGTCCAGCCCCGGTCCAGGTGGTAGAGGGTGATGAGGCGTGCCGCCCGGGCGACCTTCTCCTCGTTCCTCTCCGCCTCCTCGGCATCGACCTCCTGCCCGCGCCCGGCGACCTCGGTGCCCTCGACGCTCTCCTCGCCTTCGGCGGCTTCCTCGGCTCCGGTACTCTCCTCGGCCTCAGCGCCCTTCCCGGCCAGCTCCTCCAGCAGCTCCTCGTGCCGCTTCTTGCGGTCGTCCCTGATCTGCCGGTCGCCCTGGTCCCCGGTCAGGACCATCTCCCGGTGCTCCAGCACCACGTCGCGCTGCACGTCGATCAGCTGGTTGTACCGCCAGGTGTTGCGGTGCACCTCCAGCAGCTGCCCCTCAGCGACCCGCTGCGCGTGGTCGACCATGGCCAGCCAGCCCTGGTCGGTGATCTCCCCCTCCGAGGTGGTCTGGTAGCCCGTGGTCTCGGGGGCGTGGTTGACCACCAGGTCGTCGTCCATGCTGACGAAGAAGATGGAGTCGCCCGGGTCGCCCTGGCGCCCCGCGCGGCCGCGCAGCTGCCCGTCCAGGCGGCTGCTGGGGTAGCGGCCGAAGCCCATCACGTACAGGCCGCCGGTCTCCACCACCCGCTCGCGGTCGGCCATGTCGCTGCCGCCCAGGCGGATGTCGGTGCCGCGCCCGGCCATCTGGGTGGAGACGGTGACGGCACCGTGGGTGCCCGCCTCGGCGATGATGGAGGCCTCGTCGGCGTCGTTCTTGGCGTTGAGGACCACGCACTCCAGCCCGGCCTCGCGCAGGCGCCCGGCCAACAGCTCGGACTCGGCCACGTCCTGGGTGCCGATGAGGATCGGCCGCCCGGACTTGTGGACCTCCTCCACCTTGGCGATGAGGGCGTCCTCCTTCTCCTCGCGCGTGGCGTACAGGCGCGTACCGTGGTCCTCGCGGACGTTGGGCTTGTTGGAGGGGATGACCGCGACCTCCAGCTCGTAGAACTCGCGGAGCTGTTCGGCGACGGCCATCGCGGTACCGGTCATACCGGCGCGCGTGGGGTAGCGCAGGACGAGCGACTGCACGGTGATGGAGTCCAGCACCTCGCCGGTCTCGCTGAGCGCCACCTTCTCCTTGGCCTCGACCGCGGCCTGGAGGCCGTCCGGCCAGCGCTGGAGCAGGGCGATGCGTCCGCGCGACTCGTTGATGAGGCGGACCTCGCCGTCGCGCACCACGTAGTGGACGTCGCGCTGGAGCAGCACGTGCGCGTGCAGGGCCAGGTTGACCTGCGGCAGGACGGAGGTGTCGTCCTCGGAGTACAGGTCGACCCCGTCCAGCGCCTTCTCCACCGCGTCGATGCCGGCGTCGGTGAGCTGGACGTTGCGCCCCTCACCGTCGACCTCGTAGTGCAGGCGCGGCTTGAGCCCGCGCACGACGTCGGCCATCTCCACGTCGGCGTCCACGCTCTCCGCGGCGCCGGCCAGGACCAGCGGGACGCGGGCCTCGTCGACGAGCACCGAGTCGGCCTCGTCGATGATCGCCACGTGCGGCGGCGGCACGACCCGGTCGGCGATGTCGGTGACCATGCGGTCGCGCAGGACGTCGAAGCCCAGCTCACTGACGGCCGCGTAGGTCACCTCGCAGGAGTAGGCGGCGCGGCGCTCCTGGGGGGTGGAGTCCTCGGTGATCCAGCCCACGGTGACGCCGAGCATGTCGTAGAGGGGGCGCATCCACTCGGCGTCGCGCCGGGCCAGGTAGTCGTTGACGCTGAGCAGGTGCACGCGCCGGCCGCGCAGGGCGAACCCGGCGGCGGCGAGGGCGCCCGCCAGCGTCTTGCCCTCGCCCGTGGCCATCTCGGCGACGTGACCGTCGAGCAGGGCCATGACACCGAGGAGCTGCACGTCGAAGGGTCGCTCGTCGAGTGAGCGCCGGGCGGCCTCGCGGCCGACCGCGCACAGCGACACGAGGTCGTCGCGCTCGTAGGGGAGTTCGGCGTTGCCGAGTTCGATGGCCTTCTCCGTCAGCTCGGTGTCACTGAGCTCACGCAGACCATCCTCCCCGGCCTCGATCGCCGACAGGAGCTTGGTATAGGGCCGCAGATCCACCGCACCGGGCTTACCCAGGAAGCGGCGAACGCCTTCCGCCATTCGTCCGAACACCACCACAGGGTAACGCCGGACACAACCGTTGAGAGAACCCCGGGCGCCCACATGTGCGGACGGTTCCGTCGAAACCGCCCCCGGTCTGCCACGGGGCGCCCGGCGCCTCAGGCGAACTGGCGCTGGTGGCGCTGGCGGGCCTCCACCGCCATGGCGTGCTTGACCAGGGTCACCAGGACCCGGACGACGGAGTTGCGGTCGCGGGCGTCGCAGTGCACGACGGGCACGTCCGGGGTCAGGTCCAGGGCGTCGCGCAGCTCCTCGGGGCTGTGGAGGTTCTCGGGGTCGAACTCGTTGACCGCGACGACGAAGGGCAGCCGGTACTGGCGCTCGAAGTAGTCCAAGGCCTGGAAGGTGTCCTCCAGGCGGCGGGTGTCGGCCAAAATCACGGCGCCCAGCGCGCCCCGGACCAGGTCGTCCCACATGAACCAGAAGCGCTGCTGTCCCGGGGTCCCGAACAGGAAGAGGGTCAGGTCGGTGTCCAGTGAGATGCGGCCGAAGTCCATCGCGACCGTGGTGCTCGTCTTGTCCGGGGTGTGGGAGAGGTCGTCCACGCCCGCGCTGGCGGCGGTGACCGCGGCCTCGGTGCGCACGGGCGGGATCTCCGAGACGGTGCCGACGAACGTGGTCTTCCCGACCCCGAACCCCCCGGCGACGATGATCTTGGTGGACAACTCGGTGGAGGCGTGGACGTTGTTCGTGCTGTTGACTGGATCGATCACAGTTAGTCCTAGCGGGAGTGCCGGGCCAGCGGGGCGGACGGCGCGCACGGTCCGGTCCTCGGAGTACGCGACCCGCCGGGGTCGGTACCGACGCGAGAGGCACCGTTCCTGGAACCTAACACCGGATGGTCGGTGGGGAAGGCGTTTTGGCTCAGTGGTGCGACATGCCACACAGCCGGCTCGTGGGGTTCGCGACTCCCGGGCAGAGGGAGGAGCCGTGGGAGTCGGGTGGCCGTCCCGTGGCGGTGCGTCCCCCGCCCGAAACCGACCGTGAACAGATAAGCACACACCTGTACCCCGGAAGGTCGACTTTACGACATTGTGAGCGGTCATTTTCGGCCGCTTTCGGCCGCGCTGATCCCTGTCCGGCGGGGTCCGCGGAGTCTACGGTGGAGGCAGGGCCCCCGCACCGGCAAGTGCGGTCGCGGAGAAGACTCCTGGCACGAGGACGCGACCATCCGCGGGAGCCCCGGCGGCGCCCCCGGACACAGGGCCACCCACCGACGTCTCGCTCTTCGACGTCGGTCCGGTCGACACTCCGGTCCGGCGCGCCAGCGCCCCACCGGCCCACAACCGTCCACGTGGGCCGGTGGTGGCCGGACCGCGGGGAGCGGTCGCGGCGGCGTTCCGTTCGTCGCGCCACCCTCCCGCCCGGGTTCCCCGTAGACTGGACCGGCCCTCCCCCCGCCCGACGAGCGAACCCGCGCGTGCGCACGCGCGCCGCGGCGCGGACGGGGCCAGCAAGCCGAGACGAGACTGCGAGCCGAGAACCCCACATGTCCGATCAGCGCGTCGTCCGCCCCACTCCCATCAGCGGTTTCCCCGAGTGGTCCCCCCAGGTCCGGGCCGTGGAGCAGTGCTGGCTGGACCATATCCGCGCGGGGTTCGAGTCCTTCGGCTTCGCGTCGGTGGAGACGCCGTCCGTGGAGAACCTCGACGTGCTGACGGCCAAGGGCGAGACCTCCCAGGAGGTCTACACCCTGCACCGCCTCCAGGCCGACGCCAAGGACGACTCCGACGCCAGGCTCGGACTGCACTTCGACCTGACCGTGCCCTTCGCCCGGTACGTCGCCCAGCACTTCAACGCACTGGCCTTCCCCTTCAAGCGCTACCAGATGCAGCGCGTGTGGCGGGGCGAGCGCCCCCAGGAGGGGCGCTTCCGCGAGTTCACCCAGTGCGACATCGACGTCATCAACGTCGACTCCGTCCCGCTGCACTTCGACGCCGAGCTGCCGCGCATCGTGCACCGGGTGCTCAGCGGGCTGGACCTGCCCGCCTGGACGCTCAACGTCAACAACCGCAAGGTCCTCCAGGGCTTCTACGAGGGCCTGGGCATCAAGGACCCGATCGCGGTCATCCGCGCCGTGGACAAGCTGCACAAGATCGGTGACGACGGCGTGCGCCAGATCCTGCTGGCAGACGGCCTGACCGGGGAGCAGGCCGACGCCTGCCTCACGCTGGCCCGCGTCCGGGGCACCGGCTCCGGCGTCGCCGAGCGGGTCCGCGGGCTCGGGGTCTCCTCCGAGCTGCTCGACGAGGGGCTGGAGGAGCTCTCCTTCGTCCTGGAGGACCTGGCCGACCTGCCCGAGGGCAGCGTCGTGGCCGACCTGTCCATCGCCCGCGGCCTGGACTACTACACGGGCACGGTCTACGAGGCCTCCTTCGACGACGACCCCGGCTACGGGAGCATCTGCGCGGGCGGGCGCTACGACGACCTGGCCGGGCAGTTCATCCGCAGGCGGCTGCCGGGCGTGGGCATCTCCATCGGCCTCACCCGCATCTTCGCCAAGCTCGTCGCCGAGGGCCGGATCGAGGAGGGGCGCGCCTGCCCCACCGACGTGATGGTCGTGGTGCCCGGCGCCGAGCGCCGCAGGGAGGCCCTGCGCACCGGGGAGCTGCTGCGCGGGCGCGGGTTCAACACCGAGGTGTTCCACTCCACCGCCAAGGTCGGCAAACAGATCCAGTACGCCGCCAGGAAGGGCATCCCCTTCGTGTGGTTCCCGCCGTTCGGTGAGGACGGCGGCCACGAGGTCAAGGACATGGGGTCGGGGGAGCAGGGTCCGGCCGACCCCGCCACCTGGGCTCCCGTGAGCCCGGAAAGCACGGAGTAACCGCTCCATAGCACCTTCCCGACCGGCGTGGGCGGTTTCTGTCCGCTCATGCCGGAACCGGCCATTCGGAGGACAACCGGGGGCTGCGGGTGCGACACTGGGAACGGCGTTCCCCGCGCCGCCCCCGCAGCGGCGGCGCGGGCCGATTTCGGTGTCCTAGTAATCGAGGCCATGTCTCCTCCCCGCCACAACCTGCCCCTGTCCGCCGGCGAGTTCATCAGCTTCGTCGGACGCGAGCGCGACATCGTCGACCTGGGCCGCCTCCTGGGCACCGCCCGGATGGTCACGCTGACCGGTACCGGCGGTATCGGCAAGACGCGCCTGGCCCTGCACCTGGCCGAGCGCGTCATGCGCCGGTTCCCCGACGGCGTGCGCTTCGTCGACCTGAGCGAGGCCTCCACCCACGACCAGGCGCTGCGCGCGGTCGCGGGCAGCCTCCAGGCGGTGCAGGACGACTCGCGAACGATGACGGACGCCGTCATCACCTCGCTGCGCACCCGCAACCTGCTGCTGCTCCTGGACACCTGCGAGCACGCCGTGGGGCCGATGGCGCAGCTGTGCCAGGCCGTGCTGCGCGACTGCCCCCGGGTACGCATCCTGGTGACCAGCCGCCAGCCCCTGCACGTGCCCGAGGAGAACATCTGGCGGGTGCCGCCGCTGTCCCTGCCCGCGCGGCCCACCCCCACCGACCCCTACGCCGCCGATCCCGCGCCCATCCCCCGGCGCGACACCCAGCGCTACGAGTCGGTGCGCCTGTTCGTCACCCGCGCGCACGCCGCGCGCGCCGGGTTCGAGATGACCAGGGAGAACTCCGGTTACATCGCGGAGATCTGCCGGATGCTGGACGGTATGCCGCTGGCGATCGAGCTGGCCGCCGCCCGGGTGCGGGTGCTGTCCGTGCAGCAGATCCTGCGCCGTCTGGACGACCGCTTCCAGCTGCTGACCAGTGACGGCTCGGAGGACCTGCCGCCGCGCCAGCGGACGCTGCGCGCGGTCCTGGAGTGGAGCCACGACCTGCTCACCGAGCCGGAGCGGCTCCTGCTGCACCGGTTGTCGGTGTTCTCCACCTGGTACCTGGAGGCCGCGGAGGACGTCTGCTCGGGCGAGGGGGTCGACCCCGCCGACATCCTGCCGCTGCACTTCTCCCTGCTGGACAAGTCGCTGGTGGTGATGGACGCCGAGGTCGACGGCACCACCCACTACCGGCTGACCGAGACGGTGCGCGCCTACGCCGCCGAGCACCTGGCCGACAGCGGCGGCGAGGACGACCGGTGGGAACGCTACCTGCGCTTCTGCGTCGCCCGGCTGGAGGAGTGGGCCAAGAGCTGCTGCGCGCCGCTGCCGTGGGGCGAGCGCCTGGGGCGCCTGCGGCTGCTCGACCACCACCGGGAGAACCACGCCCGCGTGGTGGACTGGGCACTGTCGCGGGGGCGCGTGGACGAGGCCCTGCGGGTGTGCGTGGCGCTACGCCCCTACTGGATCGTGCGCGACCTGGCCGCCGAGGGCAGCCGCCTCCTGGAGCGGGCGCTGTCCACCGACTCCGACGCGCAGTCCCCGCACCTGCGGGCGCGCGCCCTGGCCCTGCACGCCGAGCTGCGGCTGGACCTGGACGCGGTGCCGCGCGTGTCCACCCTGGCCCTGTGCGCCCTGGAGGCGGCGCGGGCCTGCCGCGAGGCGGGGGCCGCCGCCTCCGCCCTGGCCACCCTGGCGGCGCTGTGCCTGCGCACCGGAACGCTGGACGAGGGACAGCAGCACGCCGACCGGGCCGGGGTGTGGGCCTCCCAGGTCAGCGACCCCATCACCGAGGCGGCCACGCTGGACGTGCTGGCCCAGCTGGCCCGCCGCCGCGGTGAGACCGAACGGGCCACGGCCCTCCTGGAGCACAGCGTCACGGTGGCCGACAACCTGGGCGACCGGTGGAGCGCGGCACGCGCCCTGCACGGGCTGGGCTCGATCGCCGCCGAGCGCGGCGACTTCGCTCGGGCGCGGGAGCTGTTCTCCGACGCCCTGTCCGTCTTCGGCGAGCTGGAGGCCGCCCCCGCCACCGCGCACTGCGCCCGGGAACTGGGCCGCCTGTACCTGGCCGAGGGCGAGTCGCTGCTCGCCCGGGAGCCCCTGGCGACGTGCCTGCGGGTGAGCTTCACCTCCGGGCGCAGGCTCGCGGTGGCACGGGCCCTGGAGGCGCTGGCGGAGCTGGCCCTGGCCGAGGAGGAGGCCGAGCGGACCGCCGCCCTGGTGGGGGTGGCCGCCGACCTGAGGGCGGCGCTGGACCGCCCCTCGGCCGAGACGCTGCGGCTGCGGTCGGCGGCAGAGCGGCGCGTGGGCGCGACGCGCACCGCCGAGGCGTGGAACGCGTGGCGTCCCCTGCCCCTGGAGCAGGTGCTCGACCGCGCGCTGGCCTTCCCCCGGCCGCAGTCCTCGGGACCCTCGGGTCCGGATTCGCTGACCCCCCGGGAGAGGGAGGTGGCCGAGCTGGCCGAACAGGGTCTGTCCAACCGCGAGATCGCCGAGCGACTGACGATCAGCCACGCGACGGCGGCCCGCCACATCGCGAACATCTTCAGAAAACTCTCGATTTCCTCGAGGACGCAGTTGACCGGCTGGGCCGTCTCGGGTGACGGTGGCTGACACGGTCCCGGCCGACGGGACGCACTTGCACAGTGCGCGTGCACCCGCTAAGACAGGAACCCCGGGTACCAGAGCCCACACCGACGACCTCCGCTTCTGCCGACCTTCCCCCAACCCTGGTGAGAACCTCCCCCGACAGCCCCTACATGTGAAGGCCATGGCACCTTTGACCGCGCCCGCGCGGCACAACCTCCCCCGTCCGGGCACCGGATTCGTGGGCCGTGAGCGGGACCTGAGCGACCTGCTCCGTCTGCTCGGCTCCAGCCGCTCCGTCACGCTGTGCGGAACCGACGGCCTGGGAAAGACGCGTCTGGCGATACGCGTGGCCGAGCAGTCCACCGCGTGGTTCCCCGACGGCGTGTGGATGGTCGGCATGGCGGACGCGCGCACGACCCTGGAGGTGTACGCGCGGGTGGCCGCCGCCGTGGGCGTGGTGGAGGAGCCGGGGCAGCCGCTGTCGGTCACGGTGACCGAGGCGCTGTGCGAACGCCACCTGCTGCTGGTGCTGGACGCGTGCGAGCACGTCGCCGAGCAGGTGGCGGAGGTCGGCGAGGCCCTGCTGGCCTCCTGCCCCTCCGTGTCGATCCTGCTCACCAGCGAGGATCCGGTCCGCCTGTCGGGCGGCACCGTGTGGCGGGTGACGCCGATGGCGCTGCCGCTGCCCGCGCGCAAGGGGCCCCAGCCCGACCCCGCCGGGGCGGAGGCGGTGCGGCTGTTCATGGACCGCGCCCGCGCCCGCGACCCGCGCTTCTCGCTCTCGCGCGAGGAGATGGAGACCGTGACGGAGCTGTGCGACCTGGCGGGCGGCATCCCGCTGGGGATCGAGGCGCTGGGCGCGAGCGCGCCCGGGGTGGGGCCCGCCGTGCTGGCCGAGGGGCTGCGCGCGCACCTGTCCTCCCCCGAGGTCCAGCCGGGTCCGGGGCAGGCGGTTCCGCGCAGCGAGATGCTGCCGGTGGTGCTGGACTTCGTGTACGCCGGACTGCCCGAGGCCGAGCGGGTGCTGCTGCGCCGCCTGTCGGTGTTCCGTGGCTGGAACCTGGAGCTGGCCGAGCAGGTGTGCGCCGACGAGGCGCTGCCCGAACCGGCCATCCTCGACCTCGTGACGTCCCTGCTGAACCGCTCCCTGATCACGGTGACCGGCGAGTTCGAGGGCCGGGTGCGCTACCGGCTGCCGGAGGCCGTGCAGCGGTTCGCGCACTCCCGGCTGGTCGGGGCGGGTGAGGCGGAGCTGTTCCAGGAGAAGCTCCTGGACCGGATGCTGCGCCTGGCCGAGGACCTGGGCCAGAAGCTGGAGTCGAGCCGGGTCATGCCCTGGAGTGAGCGCGACTCGGGACGCCAGCGCGTGATCGCCGAGTACGACACGCTGCGCTCCCTGCTGCGCTGGGCGCTGGAGCACGGCGCCGCCGAGCCGGGCCTGCGGCTGTGCGTCAGCCTGACCGCGCACTGGGTGAGCCACCAGAGCTACTCCGAGGGAGCGCACTGGATGGACCGCCTGCTGGAGCTGGAGGACGCGGCGAAGGCGCCCTCGCGCGCGCGGGCGCTGGTGGGCCGGGCCCAGCTGGCGCGGGTGCGGCGCGACCACGGGTTGGCGGTCTCCCTGGGCGAGGAGGGCCTGCGGCTGTGCCGCGAGGCCGGGGACGACGTGTTCGTCCGCGTCGCGCTCAACCTGCTCGCCCTGGTCGAGGTGCGCGAGCGCGTGTCGGACCAGGCCGCGGTGCGGGTGGAGGAGGCGCTGCGGCTGTGCCGCGAGTCGGGCGACCTGTGGGGCGAGGCGATCGCCCTGGGCACCCGGGCGGCCCTGGTCGCCCAGCAGGGCGACCACCCCACGGCCGACCACCACTACAACGCGGCGCTGACGCTGCTGCGCGGGATCGACCACCGGTGGGGCGTGGGCGTCACCCTCATGGGCCAGGCGCGCGCGGCGGAGGCCAGCGGCGACCTGATGACGGCGGACCGCTGCTACCGGGAGGCGCTGGACACCCAGCGGCTGATCGGGGCGGCGGCCGAGGAGGCGCGCTGCCTGGCCGGGATCGGCCGCGTGGCGCACGCGCAGGGGTCCACGGGCCAGGCCTACGACTACCTGAGCGAGGGGCTGCTGCTGAGCCACTCGACGGGCCAGCGCGCGGACGCGGCGCGCGCCCTGACCGCGATCGCCCGGGTGGCGTTCGGGGCGGAGTCGCGCGAGCCCGCCTGCCGCCTGGCGGGCGCGGCGATGAGCGTGCGCGAGCGGCTGGGATTGTCCACGAACGAGGCGCCGTGGCCGTTCACCGACGTGGAGAAGGTCCGTCGGCGCCGCCGCCAGCTGGTGGGCTGGTGGGAGCAGGGCCGGACCCTGGCCCTGGCGGGCGCGGTCCGCGAGGGCGAGCAGCTGGCGGAGGAGGCGCGGCGCCCGCCGCCGCGCCGCGCCGCACCGCCCAGCCGTCCCGCGCGCGGGCGCCGGGAGCGGGGAGGGCCCGCCCCTGCCCCGGAGTCGGTGACCCCCGAGGAGCGGCTGACCCGGCGTGAGCTGGAGGTGGCCCTCCTGGTGAGCCGGGGCAGGAGCAACCCGGAGATCGCCCGGGAACTGTTCATCACCCCGTCGACGGCGGCGCGGCACGTGGCCAACATCAACCGCAAGATGGGCTTCCACTCGCGTACGCAGATCACGTCCTGGGTACGCCACCACCGGACCTCGGACTAACCTGCCCGATCTGCCCTGTTACGCCCGGCTCGCCACCGGGAGAACCCGCCTCCGCGCCGAATCTACATATGCAGGTGCATAGCAATATGCATGTGCATCTGGCTGTGAACGCGCTAGGCTTCAAGCCATGGGACACCATGCTCGTGGCACTGCGGTGGCACGGTCGCTGAGGTCCCGGAAACGGCCGTCGAACACCGGTGTGACACCGGTTTCCGGCGGGCGTCAGCCCCGGGGAGGTCTCCGGGGCCGGTGGGAGACCGCGTCGGCGCGGGGTGCGTCCTGGGGAGGGACACCGCATCCGCCGACCGGTGCGTCGCCGCCGGGTTCGCCACGTGGAGGGGGCGTGACGAGCCCGGGCGGCGGTACCGCCGCCGGATGGGCGAACTGGGGGTACGTATGGGGGTAGGGCTGTCTTCAGGAACCGGACGACCGGGGCGCCACCTGCCGCGCCGGGACGACCCGATCGGATCACTGACCGGGGGCCTGTGCGAACGGCTCCGGCTGCGTCCCGCGCGGGGCGGGTCGATCCGCGGGGTCGGACACCGCGTGGACGCCCTGTCGTTCGCCGCCACGGTGGAGCAGGCCGCGGCGGGGCTCAGCCGCCGGGGCATGTGCTTCGGTGACGTGGTGGGGGTGCTCGCGCCGGTCTCTCCGGACCGGTTCCTGGCCACCTACACGGTGATGGCCGTGGGCGGGCGCGCGCTGCCCCTGTCGACCGCGTCCGACCTGGACACCCAGTGCGCCGTGCTCACCGAGACCGACACCCGCCTGCTGCTGGTCAGCGCGGACATGGCGCAGACGGCGCTGGAGCTGGCGGAGCGCTCGCGGGTGCGGCAGGTGATCGCGTTCGGGCAGGCGCTGGGGACCACGCCCTTCGAGGAGCTGTTGCAGCCCAGCCCCGACGGCAACGGGTACAGCCCGGCGCGCGGCCTGTTCGACAACGGCATCCTGGGCTACGAGGACACCAGCGGGGGGCTCCTGACCACGCTGCACCCGCACAACGACCTCATGGGGCGCTTCTCGGAGCTGCGGGACCTGCTGGAGCTGACCGCCGACGACGTGGTGGCGGTGGACGAGCACGGCGACGAGGCCACACGGGTGACCCTGGTGGCGCTGGCGCTGTGGATCGGGGCCTGCGTGCTGACGGGGGCGGACTGCCCGCCGCCGGAGGGGCGCCAGGTGACGGTGCGCTGCGCGCCCGAGCCGGAACGGATCGCCTACCCGCCGGTCGGCGGGACGTACTGACCCGAGGGCGTGTTCGGGGGACGCGGGCTCGTTGGTGCGGCGGGGGCCATCGGGAATGCGGTGAATCCCGGCGTGAGCTGAGGCTGGTGGTACGGGCGGCGGCCGTCGGAGTGCTGTGCGGCGGGCGGGGAAACCGCGCTGTGGGGGTCCGCTGAGGGATCGCGGTGGTGGTCGCTAGTCGTCGACCGCCAGCTCCGCCTCCGGCCGCTCCTCCTCGCCCCCGGCGGTCTCCCCCGCCTGGTCGTCGATCTCGAACCAGGCGACGTGCGTGGCGTCGCTCCAGTACTCGCCGCTGCGGGTGGCGCAGCTGTCCACGATGAGCTTGCCGCGGCCGAAGTCGTCGCCGTCCTCCCGCGTGTGCTCGCTCTCGCCGTCGCGCGCCCCCTGGTCGGCGATCGCCACGCGCAGGCGCCCGTCGTCGGAGCGGATGAACAGCGTCATGACGCCGCCGCTCTGCCCGGAGCGCGAGTGGAGCAGGGCGTTGGTGGCCAGCTCGCTGACGGCCAGCTCGGCGTCGTCGAGGGAGCCCTCGGAATGGTCCATGCGGGCGAGGAACTCGCGCACGCGGGAGCGGATGGACCGCACCGCGGTCAGGTTCCCGGCGCAGCTCCACACCGTGTGGTCGGTGACCCCTCCAATGAGGTCCCCCGTCTCGATGGTCGGTGCGGTCGGAGCCGGGCCCTCCGACACCTCCGCGGGCACGTATTCCCGGAGTTGCCTCGCCTCAGCCATCCGGTCACTCCAATCACCCGCGACGGACGCGCGGGTTGCGCCGCCTGCACTCACCTTAGACAAGGGTGTGCTGGCTCCAGAACAGCACACCCTTGTTCTCCCTGTCGGGGATTGGCCACAAAACCCTGTCACGTGTCATCCCCGATATGGACAAAGGAAACAGTCCGGACTCCAGGGACACCCATGTGAGGTGTAACACGTTGGCAATACGCGGCGCGACGGGGCCGTTCGACTGACAGCACGGATTGCAGGAACGATAATCGTTACCATACCCGGGTCGCGGTGACCCGCTCCACGGCGGGCGGGCCGCCGCCGCGTGCCCGGCACACACACTCCCGTTCCGAAGGGTTCACATGAAGATCGCGTTCGCGGGCAAGGGCGGCAGCGGTAAGACCACCCTCTCCGCGCTGTTCACCCGCTACCTGGCCGCCCAGCACGTGCCCGTGGTGGCGATCGACGCCGACATCAACCAGAACCTGGGCTCAGCCCTGGGAGCGGCCGAGGAGGACCTGGCCGCCCTGCCGGCGCTGGGCGCGCACCTGGACGGGATCAAGGAGCTGCTGCGCGGGGACAACCCGCGCATCTCCTCGGCGCAGGCGATGATCAAGACCACTCCGCCGGGCCGGGGATCGCGCCTGCTGACGGTGACCGGGGACAACCCGCTGCACGCCCGCTTCGGCGCGTCCGTCCGGGGCGCCACGCTCATGGTCACCGGCCCGTTCGCCGAGTCGGACCTGGGCGTGTCCTGCTACCACTCCAAGGTGGGCGCGGCCGAGATGTACCTCAACCACCTGGTGGACGGGCCCGGGGAGTACGTGGTCGTGGACATGACCGCGGGCGCCGACTCCTTCGCCTCGGGGATGTTCACCCGCTTCGACATGACCTTCCTGGTCGCCGAGCCCACCGTGCGCGGCGTGGGCGTGTACCGGCAGTACGCCGAGTACGCCCGCGACCACGAGGTCGCCATCCGGGTGATCGGCAACAAGGTGCAGGACGAGGCGGACGTGGAGTTCCTGCGCGAGCACGTGGGCGACGCGCTGGCGGGGTGGATGACGCACTCGGGGTTCGTGCGCTCGATGGAGAAGGGCCGCCACCCGGAGCTGGCGGACCTGGAGGAGGACAACGTCAAGACCCTGGCCCTGATGCGGGACATGGCGGACGCCGCACCCAAGGACTGGGAGCGCTTCACCCGGCAGTCGGCCGAGTTCCACCTGCGCAACGCGCGGGCCTGGGGCAACGAGGCCAAGGGCGCGGACCTGGCCGCCCAGCTGGACCCCGGCTTCCTCATGGGCCCGGCGGCGCTCACCGGCTGAGCACCGGGGCGGAGCGGGTCACGGGGCCGGGTCGGCCACGCGTCCGCGCACGCGCGGCGAGGTCAGGGTCAGCAGCACGCCCAGGCCCAGGAGGGAGGTGGTGAACAGGACGGCGCCCATCGGTACGGCGGTGCTCTCGTCCAGCCCCACCAGCGGCGCCACCGCCGCGCCGAGCAGCGGGGGCAGCGCGCCCAGCACGGCGCTGGCGCTGCCCGCCCGCCGCTCCTGGCCGCGCATGGCCAGGGCGAAGGAGCTGGTGAGGATCATCCCCATACACGTCATGTAGACGAAGATCGGCGCCACGAGGGCCACCAGCGGGCCGTCCCACAGCGTCGCCGCGAGCAGCACCCCGGTCGCCGCCACCGCGGCGGAGACCGCGCACACCAGGAGTGCGCGCTCGCCGAACCGGGCGCTGAACCGGCCCACCGCCCAGCTCCCGGCGATGATGGCCGCACCGTTGATCCCGAACAGCACGCCGAAGACCTGCGGCGACACCCCGTACAGGTCCTGGTAGACGAACGGCGTCCCGGCGACGTAGGCGAAGCTGCCGCCGTGCACGAGGCCGACCACCAGGGCGTAGCCGAGGAAGGCGCGGTCCCGGAGCAGCGCCCCCACCGTCCGCAGGGTGCCGCCCACCGTGCCGGGGATGCGCCGCTCCACCGGCAGGGTCTCCTCCAGCCGCAGCGCCACGACCACGACGATCACCGCGCCCAGCAGCGCCAGGGCCAGGAAGACGGCCTCCCAGCCCGCGAAGGACGGCCACAGGATGGCGCCGCCCGCGATCGGCGCCATCAGGGGCGCGACCGCGTTGATCACCATCAGCAGGGCGAAGAACCTGGTCAGCTCGGTGCCGTCGAACACGTCGCGCACGACCGCGCGCGAGAGCACGACCCCGGCCGAGGCGGTGAACCCCTGGAGGAAGCGGGCCAACACGAGCACGGCGATGTTCGGGGCCAGGGCGCACAGCAGCGACGCCAGGACGAACAGGACCAGGCAGGTGAGGAGCGGGCCGCGGCGCCCCCGGGCGTCGCTGATCGGGCCGACCACCACCTGGCCCGCGGCGAGGCCGACCAGGCAGGTGGTCAGGCTGAGCTGCACGTGGGAGGCGCTGGCCCGCAGGTCCGCGGCGATGTCGGGGAAGGCCGGCAGGTACATGTCGATGTTGAGCGGGCCCAGGACGGCGAGCAGGCCGAGGAGGAGGGCCAGGCCCAGGCGTGCCCGGCCGGTGGGGTTGTGCTGCATGGCGCTCTCTCGTGGGTGGCAGAGGGCGCGGGGCGCCACGGACCTGGGACCAGGCTAACCGGCCGCGGCTCCCCCGGAGGCGGCGCGGGGTCGGATCTGACACGGGTCCGTCAGAACGCCTTCGTCGGTGCGGGACGCGGGTCCGGACGCGGCGCGCTCAGAACAGCACCGACATGACCTCGCCGACCTGGCGGAAGCCGACCCGCTGGTAGGCGGCGCGGGCCGGGGTGTTGAAGTCGTTGACGTAGAGGGTGACGCGGGGCGCGATCTCGGCGAGCGCGTACTCGACCACGGCGGCCATCCCCGCCGTGGAGTGGCCCTGTCCGCGCAGGTCCGGGTGCACCCACACGCCCTGGACCTGGCAGGCGTGCCGGGTGACCGCGCCGATCTCGGCCTTGAACACCACGCGCCCGTCCTCGATGCGGGCGAAGGCCCGGCCGGTGCGCACCAGTTCGGCCACCCGGGTCCGGTAGAGCGCGCCGCCGTCGCCGGAGTCCGGCGGGACGCCGACCTCCTCGGTGAACATGGCCACGCAGGCGGGCACGATGGTGTTGAGCTCGGACAGCTGGACCCGGCGCACCAGGGGGTCGGCGGGCACCGAGGGCGGGCCGCTGATCTCCAGGACGGGCTGGCTGGCGCGGATGACGCGGGCGGGCCCCCACGCCGGGGTGACCTGCTGCCAGAAGTCGCTGACCGCGTCGACGGGTCCGACGATCGAGGAGCAGCGGCGTCCCCTCCAGCGGGCGTGGTCGGCGAAGCTGCGGATCGCGGCCGGTCCGGCGTTGACGGGGACGAGGTTGGCCCCCGAGTAGCACAGGGCGGCCAGGCGTCCCCTCTCCACGTGCCCCCACACCTCGGCGCCGTTGGCGCCGCCGGAGAGGCCGGTGGCCATCAGGCGGGAGGTGACGAAGACGTTGCCCACGGGGTCGGCGTCCAGGAGCGCGCGGACGGCCTCCCGGTCGCGTTCTCCGAGGATCCGTACCGGCGAGGTCCGCAGCATCGCATCTCCCCCATCTTCCCAGTGCCCTCGCGCGGGCGCCGGGGGACGACCAACCAAGCCTGTTCGCGCCGGTTCCAGCCTATTCGACCGGTTACTCCGCCGCCCCGGACTCCACGATCGCGCCCACGTGGTGTCCGGGTACCGGGGCGGGGCGCTCCACCATGGTCCCAGGTGCGTTCTGGGCGGTACGCGGCTGGGGTTCGGGGCGTCCCTCGCAGGTGACGTCGGGCCCCTCGCCTCCGGCGCGCGCGGGCAGCTCTCCGTCCCGGAGGTAGGCGGTGACGATCTCGTCCACGCAGTCGTTGCCGGTGAGCGAGACGCCGTGGGTGTGGCCGCCCTCCTCGGTCACCAGGACCGATCCGGGCAGGCGCTCACGCAGGGCGAAGGCGCCCTCGACGGGGGTGGCGCCGTCCTCGGTGGCGTGCACGAGGAGCACGTCGCCCTCGTAGGCGGGGTGCTCGCCGGGGCCGTCGCCGACCTGGAACCAGTCGTCGGATCCGGTGCTCCAGGTCGCGCACGGAGCGTTGTACCAGGTGTTGTGCCAGCCCATGAAGGGCGCCTCGGTGTGGGACTTCTCGGCGTCGGCGTGCCAGATGGACCAGTCCCGGGGCCAGTGGGAGTCGGTGCACTGGACCGCGAGGTAGCCGCCGTAACCGCGGTCGGAGCCCTCGTCCTCACCGTAGGCCTCGTACAGGGCGAGCAGCGGGGCGCTGTCGGATCCGGTGATCCGGGCCGAGAGCGCACCGGCGACCGAGGGCCAGTAGGCGCTGCTGTAGGCGACCACGATGGCGGTGCTCTCCAGTTCGGTGGGGCCGACGGTGCCCTCGGCGGGCTCGTCCGCCAGTTCCGAGCGCAGCGCGTAGTAGGCCTCGGCGACCTGTTCGCCGGTCGTGCCGAGCCCGTAGACGTCGTCGTGGCGGGCGGTCCAGGCGAAGAAGTCGTTCGCCGCGCGGTCCAGTGCGCGGTTCTGGACGAGGTTGCTCTCGTACCAGGGCTTGTCGGGGTTGACGACGCTGTCCAGGACCAGGGAGCGGACGCGGTCGGGGTAGAGCGCGGAGTAGACGGTGCCCAGGTAGCTGCCGTAGGAGTAGCCGAGGTAGTCGATCCGCTCCTGGCCCAGGGCGGCCCGGATGGCGTCCATGTCGTGTGCGGTGTCCACGGTGCGGGTGTGTCCGAGCAGGGGGCCGGTGTTGTCCGCGCAGGCCCGGGCGTAGGCCTGGGCGTCGGCGCGCAGCGCCTCCTCGGCGGCCGCGTCGGCGGGCACGGTGTCGGGGCGCACGGGAGTGAAGTGGTCGGGGTCGCAGGTGATGGACGGGGTGGAGGCGCCCACGCCGCGCGGGTCGAAGGAGACGACGTCGTAGGTCTCGCGGAGTTCCACCGGCATCCGCCAGTGGGTGTAGGAGGCCCACTGGCGTCCTGCGCTGCCGGGGCCTCCGGGGTTGACCAGCAGGGTGTGGCGGGCCTCACCGCTGGCGGGGACCCGCGAGAGCGCGAGTTCGACGGTGTCGTCATGGCCGCCGAGCCGCTCGCCGTCGGCGGTGCGCACGAGGGGGGCGGTGAGGGTGGCGCACTCCAGGTTCTCGTCCGCGACGGGCTGGATGTCCTCGCAGGGGGCCCAGTCGAGTCCCCCCTGATCGATGCGGGTGGTCTGACCGGCCTGCGCGGGGACCGCCGCGACCAGGGAGGCCAGGACCGCCACGGCCGAGACGCTGGCCCAGGTTCGTACTCGCACTCGTCCACTCCCTCACACGGTTCGTTACTCTATGAATTGTTACCACTTCGGAGAGTGATGACCGGATGCGACACGACCCCCAGGGGGACACACCCCGGTAACATGTGCCCTGCCTCAATCAGACGTGGACAGACGGGGACGAAGCGCAATGCGGCTGGATCGTGTCGATGAGCGGATCATCGCGATACTCGGCGCGGACGCGCGGATGAGCTTCGCAGAGATCGGCCAGCGGGTCGGACTGAGCCCCTCGGCGGTCAAGCGCCGCGTGGACCGGCTGGTGGAGTCCGGCGCGGTGCGCGGGTTTACCGTGGTGGTGGAGCCCCAGGCCGTGGGGTGGACCACCGAGGCCTTCATCGAGCTGTACTGCCGGGCCCGCACGTCGCCGGGCGAGATCCGGACGGGGCTCGCGGGCTACGCCGAGATCACCTCCGCGTGCACCGTCACCGGGGAGGCGGACGCCATCGTGCAGGTCCGCGCCCGTGACACCCACCACCTGGAGGAGGTCATCGAGCGGCTGGGCGCCGAGCCGTTCGTGGTGCGGACCAAGAGCACGCTCGTGCTGTCGCGCCTGGTGGACCAGCCCATCCTCGCCGGGACGGCCGACCTGCCCTGAGGCGCCTCCCCGCGGCGGGACCGCGGGGAGGCGCCCGGACAGGAAAGAACTGCGCGAAGCGTCCGTTGAGGGTGGTAGCCCGCCTCCGCGCGGAGCCCCGAAGAGGCCCTGCCTCAGTCCTCGGGGAGGGCGACCGGCGCGAGGTCCTCGAACACGTCGCCGGGGCCCGGGTTGGACGGATCGGTCCCGCCGCCGAAGTGGTGGACCACGCCCCACACGGCGTTGAGCGCGGTCTGTACGGCGCCCTCGGCCCAGCCCGCCGTCCAGGACACGTCGTCCCCTGCCAGGAACAGGCCGCGGTGGCGCTCCTCCAGGTCATCCTGGCGGAAGTGTGTGAACAGGCGGCGCTGGTAGCGGTAGTGGCCCGGCAGGTTGGCCTTGAACGCGCCCATGAAGTAGGGCTCGTCCTCCCACGACACCGTCACCGGGTCACCGGTGATGTGCGAGCGGATGTCCACGCCCGGGTAGATCTTGGACAGCGACGAGAGCATGACCTCCAGGCGCTCGTTGGCCGACAGCGGCAGCCACTTGAGCGAGTCGTCGCACCAGGTGTAGGACATGCAGATCGCCGCCGGGCCGTCCGGGTCGGATCCCTCCAGCAGGTAGGTGCCCCGGGTCATGCGGTCGGTGAGCGTCATGCTCATGGCGTCGCGGCCGGTCTCGGGGTCGCGGTCCCGCCAGAACGCGCGGTCCACCGGCACGAACAGCTTCGAGGACTCCATGTAGTGGGTGCGCTCGATCGCCGTCCAGTGGTCGATGGGCAGCAGGTCCTCGTCGCAGTCGATCTTGGACAGCATCATCCAGCTCTGCGCGGTGAACACGGCCGCCGCGTAGGTCCGGGTGGAGCCCGAGGCGTCGGTGACCGTGATGTTGCCCGCGGAGGAGCCCTTGGCCGCGGTGCGGCGCAGGGCGGTGACGGCCGGGCGCGGGCCGCCCTCGTGCAGCGAGGCCAGGGTGGTGCCCTGCGCCCAGTGCACGAGCTTGTCCGGGGCGTCCTCCCACAGGCGCAGCGGCAGCTGCTCCACACCGCCCACGATGCCCATGTGGTCGTCGTCGGCGCCGGTGTAGGTGACGCGCAGGATCTCCAGGATGGAGTTGGGGAAGTCGGTGTCCCAGCCGCCGGTCCCGAAGCCCACCTGGCCGAAGATCTCGCGGTGGCGGAAGGAGGCGAAGGCCGGGGAGTCGCACAGGAAGCCGTAGAAGGTCTGGTTGTCGAACCGGGCGACCAGCTCGTTCCAGATCTCCTTCTGGGTGGCCGCGTCGCGCTCGCGGATGGCCTTCTGCATGCGGGTGTGCTGGACGCTGTCCAGGGCGGCGTCCCAGGCGCGGGCCACCTCGCGGTAGACCTCGGGCAGGTCGTCGAGGGAGGTGGCGTAGTGGGACTCGCCCTTGAGGTCGACCACGGTGCTGGGGGTGGCCGGGGAGAGCGGGTTGGGGAACGGCGCCGTCTCCAGACCGGTCCGGTCCACGTAGTGCCAGAAGGCGGTGGAGGAGGGCGGGAAGCGCATGGCGCCCATCTCGGCGACCACGTCGTCGGGGCAGCCCGCGAGCTTCTCGGTGCGCAGCCGCCCGCCGATGCGGTCGGCCTCGTACACGACCGGCTTGAGGCCCATCTTCATCAGTTCGTAGGCGGTGACGATCCCCGACAGCCCGCCGCCGATGACGGCGACCTCGGTGCCGTGGCGCTCCGCCGGGACCTGCCCGAGTCCGGCGGGGTGCTCCAGGTAGGCGTCGTAGGCGAACGGGAAGTCCGGCCCGCACATGTTCAGCGGCGTGCTCCGCTCGGGTGCGGCACCGGCGGCCGTGGGCACGGCAGACGTCATTCTCCAACCCCTCCTTCGTGGGTGTGGTCCGGCGGGGACGCCGGTCGGTGTCCGTGCGCGGTGGCACGGGTCGTGGTGGGTGGGTTAACGGCTCGGGTGGGTTCGGGGGCGCGTGCGGGACCGCCTCGGCGCGGGCGTGCGGGGGCCGGGCGACACGGTGCCGCCCGCCTCAGGCGGCGGTCACGCGGTGAGCGTCCGGTACAGGGCCGGGCGGCGGTCGTCCAGGTAGGACTGCTCGCGGCGGGCGCGGGCGAGAGCGTCCGGGTCGACGTCACCGACCAGGAACTCCTCGCCGGAACCGGCCCGCAGCGTCTCGGAGCCGTCGGGCGCGAGCAGGGTGCTCAGTCCCGCGTAGCGCAGGTCGCCCTCGGCGTCGCAGCGGTTCACGTACGCCAGGTGGATCTGGTTCTCCAGGGCGCGCACGGGCACGATCCGCTCGGGCACCTCGGTGAAGGGCAGCATGAGCGCGGTGGGGACGACGAGGAGTTCGGTACCGGCGAGGGCGTGGGCGCGCACGGTCTCGGGGAACTCGACGTCGTAGCAGACCAGCAGGCCGACGCGGATCCCGTCGAGGTCGGTCTGGACCACCGGCTCCGTGCCCGGGGAGAACGCCCCGCGGTCCAGGCCGCCGAACAGGTGGGTCTTGCGGTAGGTCCGGCGGGCGCCGTTGGAGTCCACGAGCTGGACGGCGTTGTACACGGTGCCGTCGGCGCGCTCGGGGAAGCCGTGGACGATGGCGACGCCGGTGTCGGCGGCGATGGCGGCGACCGCCTGGCTGAGGGGGCCGTCGAAGGGTTCGGCGAGCCGGGCCAGGAGGTCGGGGCCCAGGTTGTAGCCGGTCAGGGACATCTCGGGTCCCACGAGCAGGCGGGCTCCGGCGTCGGCGGCGGCTCTGGCTCGGTCGGCCAGCCGGTCGAGGGCGGCGGCGGGGTCCGCGCCGGGTCCGGTGCCCTGGTCAAGGGCCACGCGCAGGGGTCCGCGTGTCACTGCCTCACCTCGCTCTTCTCCGTCGTCTCGGGGCCGCGTCCACTCTAGGTGGGCGAAGGCGCCGAAACAGTGCGCCAGATCCGAGGATTCCCGCGTCTTTCCAGCAGTATGCAGCTGTTTCTTGCGCCTGAGGGTGGATTCGCGCAGGATGCCGTGCGCAGAACCCTCCCGGGAACACGCGAGAGGGCCGGGGGGATTCCCCCGGCCCCCGCACGCGCGGTTCCCGCCCGGTCCGGCTAGGAGCGGACCTCGGTGGCCTCGGGGTCGGTCTCCAGGGCGGAGCGGCGCATGCCGTAGGCGAAGTAGACCGCCACGCCGACGGCGAGCCAGACCAGGAAGGCCGCCCACACGCTCATCGACATGCTGAACATGAGGTAGGCGCAGGCCAGCACGCCCAGGACCGGCGTGACCGGCGCCCCCGGCACGCGGAAGGCGCGCGGCAGGTCGGGCCTGCGGCGGCGCAGCACCAGGACGGCCACGTTGACCAGGGCGAAGGCGAAGAGGGTACCGATGGCGGTGGCGTCGGCGAGCGGCCCGAGCGGGACCAGGGCGGCGAGCACCGCGATGAGCACGGAGGTGATGAGGGTGTTCGTGCGCGGGGTGCCCTTGGCGTCGAGGGTGGAGAAGGCCTTAGGGATGAGCCCGTCGCGCGACATGGCGTAGAGGATGCGGGTCTGGCTGTAGAGCACCACCAGGACCACGCTGGCCAGGGCCAGGACCGCACCGGCGGCGAAGATGACCGCCCACACGGGGGTGCCGGTGACCGAGGTCAGGATGCCCGCGAGGGAGGTCTCGCCGTCGACGAAGCCGGTCCAGTCGAGCGCGCCGACCGCCGCGAAGGCGACCAGGCAGTACAGCGCCGTCACCAGGATCATCGCGAACATGATGGCCCGGGGCAGGTCGCGCTGGGGGTTCTTGGCCTCCTCGCTGGCGGTGGAGACCGAGTCGAAGCCGATGTAGGAGAAGAACAGGGTGGCGCCCGCGGCGCTGACACCGGCCATGCCCATCGGCATGAACGGGGCGAAGTTGCCGTCCTGGACGGCGGTGATCGCGATGACCACGAACATCACCAGGATGGCGACCTTGACGGCGACCATGACGGCGTTGACGCGGCTGCTCTCGCGGACACCGGCGAGCAGGGCGAACATGGACAGCAGGACCACGACGGCGGCGGGCAGGTTGATCACGCCGCCCTCCATGGGACCGGCGAGCACCGCGCCCGGCAGGGACAGGCCGGTGGTGAGCTGGAGGAGTTCGTTGATGTACTCGCCCCAGCCGACGCCGACCGCGGCGACCGACACCCCGTAGGTGAGCATGAGGCACCAGCCGCACACCCAGGCCATGAACTCGCCGATGGTGGCGTAGCTGTAGGAGTAGGCGGAGCCGGAGGCGGGGATCATCCCGGCCATCTCGGCGTAGGCCAGCGCGGAGAACAGCGCGGTGATCCCGGCGAGCACGAACGAGACGATGACGGCTGGTCCGGCGACGGGGACGGCCTCGCCCAGCACGACGAAGATGCCGGTGCCCAGGGTGGCGCCGATGCCGATCATGGACAGCTGCCAGAAGCCCATGTGCCGCTGGAGGCCGCTGCCCTCGGAGTCCTGGGTCTCGGCGACGAGCCTCTCGATCGGCTTGCGCCTGGTGAGGCGCTGCCTCAGCGCGGGCGCACCGCCCGGGCCTGCGGCCCCGCGGGTGCCCGCCGGGCTCTTCTGGTCCACCACGTGTTTACTCCTCGTTCATGTACGTGGGCACACCGCTCCCCCGAGGGAGGCGCGGAGGGGGGTGGGGCCCGACCGCCGCGCATCCGGGCGACCCGAAGCCCTCAGCAACGGTAGCCGCGTTATCTACGTAACATGACCCACATTCGTTGCGTCTGTCCGGTTGAAGCGGCGGGATCGTGCGTGACCGCGCAAGGAAACGCACGCCCCCGTGAGGAATGCCACATAAAATCACCCTGGGTGACCGCCGCCACTTCGGACAGCGAACAGGCTGGTCAGGAGGCGCGCGGCGGAGCCCCGGGCACGACGAAGGGCCGGAACCGTCCGTGTGCGGACGCGTGCCGGCCCTCGTGACCAGCCCCCCGGCCGATGAAGAGCAGAGTGAGCCCGCAGGCTCCCAGAGTGCTGCTCGTGGCCCGCGTCTCGCCGTCAAGGCCACTTTTCCAGCGAGTAGAACCTTCACAACATAGAACGCTTATAGCATAATGAGTGTGTCTTGGAACGTAATCCTGCTGGATGAGGTGGATGCTTGGCTACTGAACCTGGCAAAGGAAGAACCCGATCTGGCTGATCGTGTGGTCGCCGCCGTCAACCGCCTGGAGACGGCGGGCCCCACCCTGGGCCGCCCCTTGGTCGACTGCATCAAGGGCTCAACCGTCCACAACATGAAGGAACTGCGCCCCAGAACATCGGGGATGACGGCCGTGCGCATTCTGTTCGTCTTCGATCCGGCGAGACAGGCCGTGTTGCTGGTCGCTGGTGACAAGGCCGGCCTATGGCAACGGTGGTACGAGGAGAACGTTCCGCTGGCCGAGGAACGCTATCAGCGGTGGTTGGACGGCGGGTACGGCGTGGAGAGAGGTTGACATGGCAAGAAGCTGGAAGGACGTCAGAGCCGAGGTGGTCGAGTCAGCAGGACTCGACGAGGAACGGATCTCCGCATTGGAGACCGAACTCCGAAACGAAGAACGTGCTTATCGACTCGCGGAGATCCGCAGGGAGCACGGACTGGATCAGACCGCCCTCGCCCAGAAGCTGGGCGTGTCCCAGTCCCGGGTTTCCCGAATCGAGCGCGGAGAACTCGACCGCGCCGAGATCGCCACCATTCGGAGCTACGTCGAGGCCCTGGGGGGAACGATGGAAATCGTGGCGAGATTCGGGGACGAGGCACTCACCGTGAGCTGAGGCCCCGAGGAGTGTGAGTGGCGGGGCGCCCCCCGATCCACATTCGTTGCATCTGACCAGTTGGCGCGACTGGATCGTGTGTACCCGCACAAGGAGCGCACGCTCCTGTGATTGATACCGCGCAAACTCACCCTGGGTGACCGCCGCCACTTCGGACAGCGAACAGGCTGGTCAGGAGGCGCGCGGCGGAGCCCCGGGCACGACGAAGGGCCGGAACCGTCCGTGTGCGGACGCGTTCCGGCCCTCGTGACCAGTTCCCCGTCCGGTGCGCACAGGCCCTGCGGCCGGTCCCGTTACTCCGGCGCCGCGGGCTCGACCACGGCGTCCGGACCCGGGTAGACGAGGCTCTCGTGACCGTCGGAGAAGCGCACCACGTAGGGCGGGCTGCCGTCGGAGCCGCGGACCTCGATGATCTCCCCCGCCCGGTCCTCCATTCCCACGGTCTTCCCCCTGACGTGGATCCGGTCCCCCACACTCGCATGCATCGGCAGGCCCTCCCGTTTCTCGCTTGCTCGTCCTCGCGTCACCGCCGACCGACGGAACAGGATGTTTCTTTCCCGCTCCCACCTGCGCAAACAACGCTCCCCTTTCGCCAGGAAAGGGGAGAAGGGGGTCAGTGTGGAGCGTTCCCGCAGCCGGGATCGGTGGTCAGGCGACGCCGCCGTCCGGCGTCCGGGGGGCCCGGGACCGGGCCAGGGCCGACAGGGCGGCCTCCAGCGCGCGCCAGTCGGCCTTGTTCGCCATCCACCGCCGCACCGGGACGGGGGTGCGCGTCCCGTCGGCGGCCACGTGCACGAGGCCCGCGCGCTCGGCGGCGAAGCGCTCCCCCCGTTCGGCCGTGACTCCCTTGGTGAGCGGGCCGAACCTTCCGGGACCGGAGACGGACGACCACCCTGCCCCGATCTCGGGATCGAACCAGAAGTAGGTCCTGGTCAGCTGCACGGCGCCCACGACGGTGACGACGACACCGATGAGCAGGCTCATGGTGGGCTCCCCCAGCCCCAGCAGCCACACACCGAGGACGAGGTTGAGCAGACCGAGTGCGAGGAGGAGGACTCCGACGACCGGAGTGAAACGCACCTTGATCCGTGAGGGAGGCATGAGGGCTCCTGAGGGGGTGTCGTTCCGGCTGTTGCCGGTCCCATCATGGCCGCTGGGCGCGCGGAGCACAACGGAGAGCGACGGCTCCGTCGCGCTGCCGTGGGGGGGCGCACCGCACACGCGAACGGCCGCGCCGCTCCCGGGAGGGGCGGCGCGGCCGTCGAGGGCGGCGGGGCGGGTCAGCCGGCCACGGAGACCGTGGGCGCGCCCGACTCGGCGCCGGACTCGCCCATCTCCTCGGCGATGCGCATGGCCTCCTCGATGAGGGTCTCCACGATCTGGGACTCGGGCACGGTCTTGACGACCTCGCCCTTGACGAAGATCTGGCCCTTGCCGTTGCCGGAGGCCACGCCCAGGTCGGCGTCGCGGGCCTCGCCGGGACCGTTGACGACACAGCCCATGACGGCCACGCGCAGCGGCACCTCCATGCCCTCCAGACCCGCGGTGACCTCCTCGGCGAGCGTGTACACGTCCACCTGGGCCCGGCCGCAGCTGGGGCAGGAGACGATCTCCAGACCGCGCTCACGCAGCCCGAGCGACTCCAGGATCTGGTTGCCGACCTTGACCTCCTCCGCGGGGGGCGCGGACAGGGACACGCGGATGGTGTCGCCGATGCCCTCCGAGAGCAGCGCGCCGAAGGCCACGGCGGACTTGATGGTGCCCTGGAAGGCGGGACCGGCCTCGGTCACGCCCAGGTGCAGCGGGTAGTCGCAGGCCGCGGCGAGCTGGCGGTAGGCGTTGACCATGACCACGGGGTCGTTGTGCTTGACCGAGATCTTGATGTCGCGGAAGCCGTGCTCCTCGAACAGCGAGCACTCCCACAGCGCCGACTCCACCAGCGCCTCCGGGGTGGCCTTGCCGTACTTCTCCAACAGGCGCTTGTCCAGCGAACCGGCGTTGACGCCGATGCGGATCGGCGTCCCGGCCTCACCGGCCGCCTTGGCGATCTCGGCGACCTTGTCGTCGAACTTCTTGATGTTGCCCGGGTTGACCCGCACGGCCGCGCATCCGGCGTCGATCGCCTGGAACACGTACTTGGGCTGGAAGTGGATGTCGGCGATCACCGGGATCTGCGACTTCTTGGCGATGATCGCCAGGGCGTCGGCGTCGTCGTTGGTGGGCACGGCCACGCGGACGATCTGGCAGCCCGCGGCGGTCAGCTCCGCGATCTGCTGGAGGGTCGCGTTGATGTCGGAGGTACGGGTGGTCGTCATCGACTGCACGGACACCGGGGCGTCCCCACCGACGGGGACGTTCCCGACCATGATCTGCCGCGTCTTGCGCCGGGTCGCGAGCGGGCGCGGCGGTGCGGCGGGAATACCGAGATCGACGGTCACGCTTGATTCACCTCGTCTGCCGCCGGAGAGGGGGCGGCACTTGATTCGTCCGTTACGGGAATGGGTGTCCGGCGCAGCGCGCGGGTCCGCGTCCGGGGATCACCGTGTTCGGCGGCCTTGGCTACGCCGTCGTTCCCGGATCGCGCCCCCAGGTTACCCGTACCCGGGGGCCTGCCCGGCACGGGATGCGGACCAGGCGTACCAGGGTGAACGCCCGGCGCCGCGGGGGTGTCCACCGCCGGTCGCGCGGTCACCGGAGCGGTGGCGAAGAGCGGTCCCGGTACACGGCCCCGGCTCGCCGGACCGACCGGAGGGGCCCTCGTCCCGGCGGCCGGAAGGCCGCCGGAACGGGCGTCAGCCGAAGAGTCTGACCGGGTTGAACAGGTCGGCCACGAGCAGGACCACGCTGAACACCAGGAAGCAGGCCACGACCACGTAGGCCACCGGTGTCAGCATCGCCACGTCCACCGGCGCCGGTTCGGGCCGTCGGAACGCTCTGGCCCAGCCGCGCTTGATCCACTCCCAGATGGCACCGGCCATGTGCCCGCCGTCCAGCGGCAGGATCGGCACCAGGTTGAAGGCGAACAGGAAGAGGTTCACCCCGGCCAGAATCTGGATCATGATCGCGGCGGTGTCGGCCACGGGGAGCCCCTGCGCCATGATCTCACCGCCGATGCGGGAGATGCCGACGATGCCCACCGGGGAGTCCTGCGTGCGCTGCTCGCCCAGGAAGGCGGCGGCGAACACGTCGGGCACCTTGCTGGGCAGGGCGATGAGGGCCTCGCCGACGCCGATCATCATGCCGCCCATCTCGGCGGCCGACTCGGCGAGGGTGAGCGGGGCGCGCTCGGTGGCGAAGACGATGCCGAGGAAGCCCACGACCTCGGTCTCGTAGACGCGGTAGCCCTGCTCGTCGTAGACCGGCTCGCCGTCGGCGTCGGTCTCGTAGACGAACTCGCCCTCGGCGTCGCGGGCCTGGAGTTCGTTCTCGACGATGTCGACGTCCAGCGGCAGCCGCTCGCCGTCGCGCTCGACCACGATCTCGGTGCTGCCCAGGGACTCGCGGATCTGCCGGTTGGCGGTGCTCCAGTCCGGGGTGGGCTCACCGCCGACGGAGACGATGACGTCGCCGGGCAGCATCCCGGCCTCGGCGGCGGGCGTGGGCGGGGCGTCCTCGCAGTCGGTGACGGAGCTGCCCGCGGGAACCACGCACTCGCTGACCTGGCCGATCTGGGTGGTGCTCTGCGGCACCCCGATGCCCATGAACAGCACGGCGAGCAGGATCGCGGCCAGGATGACGTTCATGCCGGGCCCGGCGAACATCACGATGAGGCGCTTCCACGGCGCCCGCTGGTAGAACTGCCGGTCCTGGTCCTCGGGGGAGAGCTCGACGTAGGACGCCTCCCGGGCGTCCTCGGCCATGGCCCGCCAGCGCGAGAGCCTGCGGGAGCTGCCGTCGGCGGCCTGTCGCGAGGGCGGGAGCATGCCGACCATGCGCACGAATCCGCCCAGCGGCACCGCCTTGATGCCGTACTCGGTCTCGCCCCTGCGGACGGACCACAGGGTCTTACCGAAGCCCACCATGAACTCGGTGCACTTGATCCCGAACATCTTGGCCGTGGACATGTGTCCCAGCTCGTGCCAGGCGATCGAGAACAGCAGGCCGAAGACGAACAGGACGATCCCGACCACGGTCATCAGGGCGACCATGCATCTCTCCTCAGGGCGGTGTCAGGCCTGGCGCGCGAGCAGCTCGCGCGCACGCGTGCGGGCCCAGGTGTCAGCGGCGTACACGTCGTCCAGGCTCAGGTGTCCTCTGTGGGAGGACGCTCCCCCGGTACGTTCTGTTCGCTGGTGCTCCGAGACTACCTGGGAGACGGTGTCCATGATGGCCGGGAACGCGAGGTTTCCACGGAGGAAGGCGTCGACCGCCTCCTCGTTGGCCGCGTTGTAGACCGCGGGCGCGGTCCCGCCCGCGGCACCGACCTCGCACGCCAGGCGGACCGCGGGGAAGGCCTCGTGGTCCAGGGGCTCGAAGGTCCAGGTGTGGGCGCGGGTCCAGTCCATGCCGGGCGCGGCGTCGGGCACGCGGTCGGGCGCGCCGAGCCCGTAGGCGATGGGGATCATCATGCTGGGCGGACTGGCCTTGGCGATCGTGGAGCCGTCCACGTACTCGACCATGGAGTGGACGACCGACTGCGGGTGGACGACCACGTCGATCCGGTCGAAGGGCACGTCGAACAGCAGGTTGGCCTCGATGACCTCCAGCCCCTTGTTGACCAGGGTGGCGGAGTTGACGGTGATGACCGGTCCCATGCTCCACGTGGGGTGGTTGAGGGCGTCGGCGGGGGTGACGGAGGCCAGTTCGTCGCGGCCGCGGCCGCGGAAGGGGCCTCCGCTGGCGGTGACGACCAGGCGGCGCACCTCGTCGCGGCGGGCGTGGACGTGGCCCTGCGCGGGGCTGGCGAGTTCGCCCTCGGGCAGGTGGGGGAAGCACTGGGCGATGGCGAAGTGCTCGGAGTCGACCGGGATGATCTGGCCCGGCCGGGCGAGTCCGCGCACGAGCGGCCCGCCGATGATGAGGGACTCCTTGTTGGCCAGGGCGAGGGTGCGCCCGGCGCGCAGCGCGGCGAGGGTGGACTCCAGGCCCAGGGCGCCGGTGATGCCGTTGAGGACCACGTCGCACTCGCTTCCGGCCAGCTCCGCGACCCCCTCGGGCCCGGCCAGGACGGTGGCGCGGCTGCCGTGCCCGGCGAGGGCGCGCGCGAGCTCGGCCGCGCGGTCGGGGTCGGCGACGGCGACCAGCGGGACGTCGAGCTCGGCCGCCTGCTTGGCGAGCAGGTCCACGCGCCCGCCGCCCGCGGCCAGGCCCACCACGCGGAAACGTCGGGGGTTGCGCTGGACGATGTCGATGGCCTGGGTCCCGATCGAACCGGTGGAACCGAGGATCACTGCTGTTCGCTGTTCTTCTCGCACGCTCCCCATTGTTCCGCAGTCCGCCGAGGGGAGTGCGGGGGCTGTGGACAAGCCCCGGAGGTCGGGGCGGAGCGTGCTCCGGGGTCCGCCGAAGGGGGTGGGGGGAACCGGTCAGGGTGACGCGCACGCGGGGGAACGCCCCTACCGCACGGGCGGGCGCGGGCCGCCCACCCGGTGAGAGGAGGTCCGCCCGCGCGATGAGGCGAGGCCCGTGGCACCTTCCTGCGGGGTCAGCGGGATCGTGCGTCACCGGGTCTTTACAACCGGTGCCCGGTGACCTAACTTAACCGGTGAGTAAGTTACCCCCCAGTTAGGACAGCCCGGTGGAACCACCGGGCAGGACGACCCCCGTGAGGCGCCCCCGGACGCCTCCGCCGGGACCCCCGGGTTCCGGCCTCCCCGATGGCGAGACGGCGCGACGACCCATCGGTCACCCCCACCCCGCCAGTCCCCCTGAGGTTCCCCCGTCATGCGCCCTGCCAGAACTCCCTTCCTCCCCGCGCCCTCCGAGGGCGGACCGACCCCGAGCGCTTCCGGACTCCGCGCCGTCGCGCGCCTCCTCCCCCGCCTGCTGTCCCTCGCGCTGGCTGCCGTGCTCGCCGCCGCGGTCCTCTCCCCCGTCCCGGCCTCGGCCGCGGTCGGCGCCAGCATCGGCTACGAGACCATCGTCAGCCACGACGGCACCGAGCTGAGGGCCAAGGTCATCACCCCCACCGGGGTCGAGGGCCCGCACCCGCTGCTGGTCATGCCCTCCGCCTGGGGCACGCCCCACCTCCTCTACGTGGGCGCCGCCGCCAGGCTGGCGCACGAGTCCGGCTACCAGGTCGTGGCCTACACCTCGCGCGGCTTCTGGGACTCGGGCGGCGGGATCGGGGTGGCCGGTCCCGAGGACCGCGCCGACGCCAGCGCCGTCATCGACTGGGCGCTGGAGAACACCGACGCCGACCCCGACCGCATCGGCATGGCCGGGATCTCCTACGGGGGCGGCATCAGCCTGCTGACCGCCGCCGAGGACGAGCGGATCCGCGCCGTGGCCTCGCTGAGCGGCTGGGCCGACCTGGCCGTCTCCCTGTACCCCAACGAGACCGTCGACGCGCAGTCGGCCGAGCTGCTCCTGCTGGCGGGCAACCTCACCGGCACCCCCGGCGAGGAGCTGGCCGGGATCGAGGCCGCCTACCGGCGCGGCGACATCCAGCCCGCCCTGGACGTGGCCCCGGACCGGTCGGCGGCCACCAAGGTGGACGCCATCAACGCCAACGGCACGGCCGTGATGATGGCGCACGCCTGGAACGACGGCATCTTCCCCGTCGGCCACATCACCGACTTCTACGAGGAACTGGAGGTCCCCAAGCGGCTCATGCTCACCCCGGGCGACCACGCCACGCAGGAGCTGTTCGGCGCGGCCGGACTGCCCAACGAGGTGTGGGAGGCCCTGGGCGACTGGTTCGACCACCACCTGCGCGGCCAGGCCAACGAGGTGGACGCCGAGGGACCCGTGCACGTCAGGCCCAACAACGGGCGCGGCGACTGGTCCACGCACCCCGACTGGCCGTCGGTGACCGCGAGCACCGACCGGTACCACCTGGCCCAGCCGAGCACCGACTGGTTCCGCTGGCAGAGCAGCGGCGCCATGGAGCCCGAACCCTCCACCGGCTGGAGCTACCGCTTCCGGACGGGGATCGGCACACCGGCCGAGAGCGGCACGGTGATGGTCTCCGGCGCCCTCCAGCAGTTCTTCGACATCCCGACCGGGGTGCTGCTGCCGACGGTGGACCGCTACCGGGCCGCCGTGTGGACCAGTCCCGCCTACCCCGAGGGGGCGCGTGTGGCGGGAACGCCGGAGGTCTCCCTCACGTTCACGCCGACCGCTCCGGACCAGTCGGTGTACGTGTACCTGTACGCGATCGACGGGCGGGGGACGGGTTCCCTGCTCTCGCACACGCCCTACACCATGCGCGGGGCCACGCCCGGTGAACCGGTCACGGTGGACACGGAGCTGGCGCCGGTGGTGTGGGACGTGCCCGCGGGGCACCGCCTGGCCGTGGTGGTGGACAGCATGGACGCGCGCTACCAGGACGAGAGCGACGTCGGGGACCGGGTGAGCGTGACCTCCCCCGAGGAGGCCCCCGCCCAGGTCACGGTGCCGCTCGCCTGACGGGTACCCGGAACGGCGCGGTCTCCCGCGGCGTCGGTCCGGGCACCCTCCGACCGCCTCCGGCACGCCCCCGCGCCGGAGGCGGTCCCTTCTTCCCCTGCCGCGCGCGACACAAACACAAAGTAGCAACTCGACTACTTAAAGTGTGCGAGGATGCTCGTCATGACCTCGTCCACCGCACACAGGATCCTCGCCCCCCTCGCCGCCGCGACGGTCGCCGCCGGGGGTCTCTTCCTCGCCGAGCAGCTTCCCGCGCCCGCGTCCGCCGTCACCCAGGCCATCCACTCCCCCGCGGTTCCCGCGCAGGAGGACCGCGAGGCCCTGGCGCGCGTGGCGGGGCTCTCCCACCAGAGCGCCGCCGTGACCGGTGACCAGCACCAGGCCGTGCTGGACTACTGGACCGAGGAGCGTATGGCCGCCGCCGAGCCCATCACCAGCATGCTGGAGGACGTCCTCCTGCCCGCTGAGAGCGCGGCCGCGCCGGACGAGGGCGTCGAGCACCAGGCCGCGCCGCGCCCCGACAGCCGGGGCGAGCGCTGGACCTCGGGCGGACTGGTCACCAGGACCACCGGCAAGGTCTACCTGACCATGGACGGGCGCGACTTCACGTGCTCGGCGTCGGTGGTGGACGCGGCGAACCGGAGCACCGTGGTCACCGCCGGGCACTGCGCCAAGGACGGCCAGGGCTCGTGGGCGCGCAACTGGACCTTCGTGCCCGGCCACGCGGACGGGGAGAGCCCCTACGGGCGGTTCACCGCCAGCGACCTGCTGGTGGCGCCCGAGTGGTCCCGCGAGGCCGACGACAGCTACGACTTCGCCATGGTGGTGCTCAACCCCGACGGGGGCACCACCGTCCAGGAGCGGGTGGGCTCCCAGCGGATCGCGTTCGGCACCTGGACCGAGGACAAGGTGCGCGAGGGGGTGCAGGTGTACACGTTCGGCTATCCGTCGGCGTCCCCGTACGAGGGCAGGCACCTGCACTACTGTTCGGGCCGCACCGAGCCCGACACCGGCGGCACCACGGCCAACGGGGTGCGCTGCTCCATGACGCAGGGCTCCAGCGGCGGCCCCTGGTTCACCGGTTTCGACACCGGTACCGGCCGGGGGACGATCACCTCGGTGGTCAGCTTCAAGTACGCCGACGACCGCAGCGTCCAGTACGGCCCCCGGCTCGGCCAGGAGGCGCGCGACCTGTACGAGCAGGCCGCCCAGCTGTAGGGGCCCGCGGAGCGAGCGGTGTCCCCCCGGCCCCCGTGGCGGGGGGACACCGCTCGTCGCGGACGCGGGGCGGGCCCCGGCGGTCCTACAGATCGATTCCGGTCAGGACCAGGACCCGCTCGTAGGACAGGTCGGTCATGGCGGCGCGCACGCCCTCCTTGCCCACGCCCGACCCCTTGACGCCGCCGTAGGGCATCTGGTCGGCGCGGAACGTGGGCACGTCGCCGATGACCACGCCGCCCACCTCCAGCTCGCGGTGGGCGCGGAACGCGGTGGGCAGGTCGCGGGTGAACACGCCCGCCTGGAGCCCGAAGTCGCTGTCGTTGACCGCGGCGAAGGCGGCGTCGGTGTCGGCCGTGCGCTGGAGGACCAGCACCGGGCCGAAGACCTCCTGGCGCACCACCCGCGAGTCGTCCGGGGCCTCGGCGAGCACGGTCGGCGCCACGGTGACGCCGTCGCGCGTGCCGCCGGTGAGGAGCTTGGCCCCGGCGGTGACGGCCTCGTCGATCCAGGAGGCCACGCGCTCGGCCGCGGCCGCGTCCACGAGCGGGCCCACGTCGGTGGCCGGGTCGGCGGGGTCGCCCACGCCGAGGGCCTCCACCCGCTCCACCAGGCGCGACACGAACTCGTCGTACACGGCGTCCTCGACGATGACGCGCTGCACGCCGATGCACACCTGCCCGGCCTGGTTGTTGCCGAACAGGGCCACCCGCTGGGCCGCCCAGTCCAGGTCGGCGTCGGCGAGTACCACGGCTGCGGCGTTGCCGCCCAGTTCCAGGGTGACGTGCTTGTGCGGGGCCAGGCGGGGCAGCTGCCAGCCGAAGGCGCCGCCGGTGAAGGAGATGACGGGCAGGCGCTCGTCGGTGATGAGGGAGGCGGCGCGGTCGTTGGGCATCGGCAGCACCGACACCATGCCGCCGGGCAGATCCGTCTCGGCGATGATCTCGCCCAGGATCAGGGCGGTCATCGGGGTGGCGGGGGCGGGCTTGAGGAGGATCGGCGCTCCGACGGCGATGGCCGGGGCGACCTTGTGGGCGACGAGGTTGAGGGGGAAGTTGAACGGCGAGATGCCCAGGACCGGCCCCTTGGGGACGCGGCGGACCAGGGCCATGCGGCCGGTGCCGCCCGGGTCGGTGTCCAGGCGCTGGAGCTCACCGCTGTCGCGGCGGGCCTCCTCCGCGGCCCAGCGGAACACGGACACTGCGCGTCCGGCCTCGGCGCGGGCCCACTTGATCGGCTTGCCGCTCTCGGCGGTGATGGTGCGGGCGATCTCCTCGGCGCGCTCGCCGACGCGCCGGGAGACGTGGTCGAGGGCGTCGGCCCGCACGTGGGCGGGCAGGGCGGCGGCCTCGGCGGCGACCGCGTGCGCCGCGGCCACGGCCTCCTCGATCTGCTCGGCGGTGGGCACGGAGACGGTACCCGCGTCCTCGCCGGTGTAGGGGTTGACGACGGTGATCTCGGTGTCGCCGGTCGCGGCGGTGCCGGCCAGCCAGAACGGACGCGTAGACATGCCCGTGACGCTAGTGCCCCGTTCTCCCGGTATGCCTTGTCCACGGTTGCCAACCCGAGCACAGGAGTTGGCCACGGTGGCGCAAGACCGACGTGCACACGGCTGCGCACTCCGAACAGTGCCGACAGCGGGGGGTGTACACCGGAGTGACGGGCGGTATCGTCTGAGGATCCGACAGCCTGACCGGGGATCTTTGATCGGCCGACTGGCGCCGGCGGCTTCCTTCGTCCACAGTGGTGAGGAGGGCTCTGCCAGCGCGTTCGGCCGGACCCTCGGGTCCGCCACCGCCGACGGGATCCCGGGAGTGCCCATTGCCGCTTGTCTACCGCACGCTCGTCGCGGTCCCGGAGCACGACGGCGACCTGGTCGCCGTCACCTCGACGGTCCTGTCGCGGTGGCTGAGCAAGCGCGGCAACTCGGGCGCGCGCGTGGACTTCTCCGTGTCGGGGCGCCATGAGCTGAGCAACCGCTCCCGCGCCCTGGTCGTCCGGCACGACAACCCCGACGAGGGCCTGTCCTTCCTGCGTCTGACCACCGAGTCCGACAAGACGGACGGGGTGTGGCGGACGGTCGCCACCGCGGTCGTCGACCCGGCGCTGTCCCCGTGGCGGTACGTGTGGATCGACATGACCGTCGCCCCCTCCTCCCTGATGGGGGAGGGCTCCGAGCAGCCCCGGCTGGACGTCATGCCGCCCGAGGCGGCGCGCATGCTCCTGGAGTCGGTGCACGGCCACGACGGCGGCCACCCGCTGCCGCCCGCGCCCCGGATCGTGCGCGGGCGCGACGACGACCTCGTCGACACGCTCGTGGCCACGATCCGCGACCCCCTGCGGCGCATGGCGGTGGTGGCCACCGGTTCACCCCGGGACGTGACCGTCGCCGACTGGCGCGGGGCCATGGCCGGGGCGCTGTCGCGCTGCACCGGCATGTGCTCCGGGTACGTGCTCGACGCCGCCGCCCTGGAACGCGTCGGCGCGCTCCTGCCTCCGGGCCTGGACGTCCCTCCCGGCGGGGTGCGCACCTTCTTACCGGGAGTGGACCTACGCGACGAGGCGGACGCCGCCCGCCACCCCCGGATGAGCCCGGCCACGCTGGACACCGCGCGCGACGGCGAGCGCATCCGCAACTGGGTGGGCGCCGCCCTCTCCCGGCGGGTGCGCGACAACGCGCTGGAGGTGGGCCTGCCCGAACCGCTCCAGGCCGTGGACGCCCTGCTGGACGAGGAGACCGACGACCTGCGACGGTCCGGTCCCAGCACGGCGGGACCGCGGGTGAGCGTACCCACGGCCCGGGGCGCGGCCATCGTGCACCGGGCGGCGCAGGGCGGGGCCGATCCGGCCGGGACCGCCTCGGCGCTGGAGCGCGAGGCCCTGGAACAGCAGGCCCAGCGGCTGCGGGAGGAGGTCACCCGGCTCGGCACGCGGGTCAGCGAGCTGTCCGAGGAGCGCCACGAACTCCTGGCCGAGACCGCCGACCTGGGCGAGGAGCTCGACACCGCGCGCGAGCAGGCGCGCGCCGCCCGCTACGAGGCCCGCTGGCTGCGCGAGCAGGCGCGCGAGGCCGGTCTGTTCCGGCTGGCCGCGGCGCCCGCGCCGAGCGACCCGCAGCGGCGGGCCCCGATGAGCGTGCGCGAACTGCTGGAGCGGATCACCGACGACTCCGTCCTGCCGCACCTGTACTTCACCATCGAGGACGCCACGGTCTACGAGCTGTCCGACAGCCGCAAGGAGCCCCTGTGGGTCACCCGCGCGTGGGAGGCGCTGCTGGCCCTGAACGACTACGCGCGCTACCAGTTCGACAACCCCGGCACCGGGCTGGGCTTCCACTCCTACCTGCGCGAGACCCCCGACGGGTACCAGGTGATCCCCGTCAAGCGGTTGGCCTCGCAGGAGTCGGACCACGTGCGCAACCGGGGCAAGCTCAACGACAAGCGCCTCTTCCGGGTACCCGAGGAGGTGGAGCCGAGCGGGCGGCTGCCCATGTACGCGCACATCAAGCTCGACATCGAGTACGGGATCTGTCCGCGGCTGTACTTCTACCCCCACCTGGGGCCGGGCACCACGAACCGCGTCTACATCGGTTACCTGGGCCGCCACCTGCCCGTGCAGCAGTCGAACTGAGCCGTGCCCGGGCGCGCGCGGACCGGCGCGGAACCCGCGCCGCGGGAAGCGTCTATCCCGCGGCTCGGCGGATGATCTCGTCGACGACGCGCGCGAGCGGCCTGGTGGCGTCGATGACGACACCGTCCTTCGGAACGTCCTCCTTCGTCCGGTGCAGGCGCGTGATGAGGTCGCGTTCCGACTGCCGCCCGCCCCACTCGCCCTCCGGCCGCTCGTCAAGCCGCCGGTTCAGTGTCTCGAGGTCGACGTCGAGGACGAACACGCCGTCGAACAGGCCCAGGAACTTCGGGAAGTTCCTGGATCCGCCGCAGAAGAACGTCACCGCGCTGCCCTGGTCGGCGACCAGGGACCTCACCCTGTCGACATGCCAGACATGATGCTCGTGCCTCATGCCCCGCGTCGGCTCTCCGGTTTCCGGGTCGCCCTGATAGGCCAGTTCGAGGTCACCGTTGGCGGCGTGGTAACCGCGCCGCCGCAGTTCTTCGCAGACCGAGGTCTTGCCGGTTCCGGAAACACCTTCGACCAGATAGTTCCGCACGCCCATCCGCCGGATCGTACAAGAACGGGGACGGGAGATCCCGCGGCGCGCATACCCTGGGGGCCGTGACGGAAGCGAGTACCCGGGCGCAGGCCGCCCTTCCCGAGGAGCGGTGGCGCGAGCGCGCCGAGCGGCACCGCGACCGCGTGGACGCGCTGGTCGGGGACCACCTGCGCCGCCGCCGGGAGGGCGTGCGCCACCCGGTGGAGGACTTCCTGTTCACCTACTACAACCTCAAGCCCGCGCAGCTGCGGCGCTGGCACCCGGGCGCGGGGGCGGTGCTGCTGGGCGAGGGCGCCCGCGCCCGCCTGGACGAGCGGTTCTACACCGAGCTGCCCGGGGGCGCGGTGGGCCTGGACACCGCGGCGTTCCTGGCGGCACGGCCGGTGCTGGACTTCGTGGAGCGGCTGCTGTCGTCGGTCGCCGGGCGCCCCGCCCACCTGGGCTGCTTCGGGCTGCACGAGTGGGCGATGGTGTACCGGGCCGGGGAGGTGCGACACGGACAGGTGCCTCTGCGGCTGGGTCGGGAGGGCACCGACCGGGTCGTGGAGGCCCACCGGATCCAGTGCTCGCACTTCGACGCGTTCCGCTTCTTCACCGACGCCGCGCGCCCGCTCAACACGCTCCAGCCCAGCCGGGAGCGGCAGGACGAGCTGGACCAGCCGGGGTGCCTGCACGCCAACATGGACCTGTACAAGTGGGCGTACAAGCTGGCCCCGGCGGTGCCCTCCGAGCTGGTGGTGGACTGCTTCGAACTCTCGCGGGAGATCCGGACGCTGGACATGCGCGCCTCTCCCTACGACCTGGCGGCGTGGGGGTACGCGCCGGTGCGGATCGAGACCGCCGAGGGCAAGGCGGAGTACATGGAGGCGCAGCGGGACTTCGCCGAGCGCGGCGCGGTGCTGCGCGAGCGGCTGCTGGACGTGTGCCGGGCCCTACGCGCGGCCTGAGTCCCCGGCCGGTCCGACGTGCGGTCGGCGCACCGGTGTCCGCTGACCTGCGCACGGCCACCGGTTACGGGAGCGCCGGGTCATCCGCCCTCCGGACGGGGGTCCTCGGGGTCGAGGCCGCAGGCGGGGGCTCCTCCGGGAAGGGGGATGCGGTGGCGGTTGGCGGCCACCCAGCGGTAGGCGGCCCGGTTGAGCGCGCGCAGCAGCGGAAGGCGCGCCAGGCGACCCAGCGGCCGGGTGAGCGGGCGCCCGTGCAGCAGGAGTTCGGCGACGGCGTCGCCCCCGCAGAAGCGGCGTCCGTCCGCGTACACGAACCAGGCGCTGGTGTCGGTCTGCTCCGGCGTCAGCCCCGCCGAGTCCAGGTCGAAGTCCTGCCAGGCCACGAACCGGCTGCGGGCGCGCAGCCGGTCGCGGGCGAAGACCACCGAGCGCTTACAGAACCCGCAGTCCCGGTCGTACAGGAACGCCCCGGTGCCGGGGACGGTGTCCAGCGAAGGCCTCATGCCGTCATCGTGCCCGCCCGGGAGCGCCCTCTCCCGGTTCCGGCCGATGTCCTCGCCGCCCGCCGCACACGGGACCGCCCCACCTGGCGTTCCTCGCCCCTGGGTGAGCGACCGCACAGCCGCCGTGCGGTGTCCCCCTCCGCTCCCTTCAGCGGGCGTCGGTGTCGCGGGCGGCCCGGGTCCGCGCGGCCCGTTCCGCGCGCCGCACGCCCAGGCACAGCAGCACCAGGCCCGCGCCCATCGGCACCAGCATCGCGACCGCCTGGAGACGGACGTCGTCTGTGAAGAAGGGGGCCAGGACGACGGACAGTGCCATGACCGCCCCCGAGGCGATCGTCCAGGGCGCGGACAGGGAGTGCACGGTGTACCAGGCGTCGTCGTCGGAGAGGGTGTACGTCGTGCGGATGCCGAACACCAGGTTGGGGCGGATCAGTCCCCGCGCGCCCAGGAAGCCCGAAACGATCAGGATTGCCGGGGCGACCGCCAGGACCGCCATGATCAGGACCATGGTCCAGCCGGTCAGGGGTTCGGTGCTGTCGGACACGGCATCCGCGAGGAACGGTGGCAAGGGGGCTCCTTCCGTCGGAACGCCGGGAGTACGCGGGTTTTCCGTCCCGGCGGATGGCGGGTGTCCCACGATAACCGTGCCGTCTCAGGAGAGCCGCTGGGACAGTCACCGGATCAGGCCGGGGCGGCCAGCTCCACACCGTCAGGGACCCCAGGGTCAGGCAGAGGACCGCCGCCGCCACGGGCACCGGCGCGTGCGGCCGACGCCGCCCTCCGGCCCCCGCCGGGCCGGTCCCCGCAGGAGGCACCAGGCACCGACGGTGACGATGGCGGCCGTCAGGCCCGCGCCCAGCGCCCACAGGACCATCGGGGTCAGCTGCCAGCCGTCCCTCCAGTGGTCGGAGGCCAGCCAGGCGGTGGCTCCCGGGGAGAGGTGGGCGAGCCGCAGCCGGTCCGCCAGGCACCGGAGAGCCAGGGTCGCGCGGCGCCGCACGAGGAGGGCCAACAGCACGGGCGGAGCACCACCATCAGGAGTCGTCACGGGTTCGGACGGGGCCGTCCGCCGAGGGGAGCCGGGCGGAACCGCCCCCGCGGACGGGGCCGGGGCCGGAGCCGACGGGAGGCCCGGGTCCAGCCTGCCGGGAGCGGGGACGCGGCGTGAAGAGGCCGCTGTCATCCGCCGACAGTGAGGATCACGCGGTTTCGCGATGACAGGTGTCATGTCCGGAGGCGCCGTGACGCGAGGGTTCCCTGTTCCGGTCGGGGCGAAACAAGGGTTCTCTGCCATCGTGGCTACAATTCCCACCGCGAGGATCAGTGACGTCCCGTGACCACGAAGGAGCGAGGATTGTCCTCCCCAGACCCCCGGTTGATCGCCAGTATGACCTCCGCCGTGACAGCGGCCCCCGACGACGCGGTCCTGCGTCTGCACCTGGGCGGACTGCTGCTGGACGCCGGAGACGTCCAGACGGCCATCCCCCACCTGGCCACCGCCCTACAGCAGGATCCCGGTTCGGAGCGGGCCCGGCAGCTGATGGCACGGGCGCTGAACCCCGGTCAGCAGCCCGCGGCCGCCTCCACGCCGCCTCCCCCGGCACCTCAGGCACCTCAGGCGTCTCCGGCCGGGGCGACCCCCGCGCCCTCTGCCGCGCCAGCCGCCCCCGCGTCCCCGGCGCCTTCGTCCGGAACGACCGCGGCGGCCCCGGCGGCCCCGGCGCCCCCCGCCTCGGACTCCCCCGCTCCGCCCCGGGTCCCGGACCCGGCGGGCTCCGCTCCCCCGCCCGCGACGGAGGAGCCCTCCGACCGTCCGGCGCACCCGTCCGCCGAACGCCGGGAGCAGCCGGGGCCCTCCTACGACGACGGCGGCCCCCTGCGCCCCGACGACTACGAGTTCACCTCCTCCCGCACCACCCTGGCCGACGTCGCGGGCATGCGGACCGTCAAGGACCGGCTGGAGGCGGCCTTCCTGGCGCCCATGCGCAACGCCGAACTGCGCAGGGCCTTCGGCAAGAGCCTGCGCGGCGGCCTGCTGCTGTACGGGCCGCCCGGCTGCGGCAAGACCTTCCTCGCCCGGGGCGTGGCCGGTGAGATGGGCGCGGACTTCCTCACGGTCTCCCTCGCCGACGTCCTGGACCGCTACATGGGCAACAGCGAGCGCAACATCAAGGCGCTGTTCCGGCGCGCCCGCGACTACAGCCCGTGCGTCGTCTTCCTGGACGAGCTCGACGCCATCGGCGGACGCCGCAACAAGGTCGGCCCCTACCTGCGCAACGTCGTCACCCAGCTGCTCACGGAGCTGGACTCGGTCTCCGAGAACAACGAGGGCGTGTTCCTGCTGGCGGCCACCAACCACCCCTGGGACATCGACCCGGCCCTGCGCCGCCCGGGCCGCCTGGACCGCATGCTGTTCGTGCCCCCGCCGGACGAGCCCGCCCGCGCCGCCATCCTCACCGCGGGCCTCACCGAGCGCCCCACCGAGGGGCTGAACGTCACCACGCTGGCCCGCCGCACCGGGGGCCTGTCCGGCGCCGACCTGTCCCACCTGTGCGACAGCGCCGCCGAGCGCGCGCTGCTGGACTCCTCCCGGCTGGGCCGGATCCGCCCCATCGGCATGGCCGACTTCGAACACGCGCTGGCGGAGGTGCGTCCCTCGACCGGCGACTGGTTCGAGGGCGCCCGCGCCGCCGTGGCCTTCGCCAACAAGGACAACAGCTACCAGGAGCTGGCCGAGTACCTGCGCGGACACGGCGGATCCCGGCGGTGACGGAGGAGGGCGCCGAGTCGTTGCAGCGGATTCTCCTGCTGTTGAGGACCGGGCGGTGCGAGGAGGGGGTCGTCGAGGCCGGGCGCCTGCTGGGCGAGCACCCCGACAGCGCGGCCGCCTGGCGGCTCAGGGCCGTCTGCCACCTGGAGCTGCACCGTTTCCCGGAGGCGCACGGGGACGCGAGCCAGTGCCTGCGGCTCGACCCGGGGGACACCACGGCCCTCAACGTGCTGGGCCAGTCCCTGCTGCTGGGCGGGCACACCGAGGAGGCCCTGCGCGTCTTCAACGACCTGGTGGCCAGGAAGCCCGACGTGGGCGTCCACCACCTGCTGGCGGCCAGGGCCCTGGCCCGCCTGCACCTCGCTCTGGGCGCGCACAACCCGCGGTCGCTCAACACGGTCCACGAGGCGCTGAACCGCGCGGCCACGCTGGACCCGGACAGGGTGGAGACGCACAGCCAGGCGGGTGACGTGTACCGCTCGCTCCAACTGCTGGAGCACGCGGAGACGGCCTATCGGCGGGCGCTGGAACTGGACCCCCAGCACGAGGACGCGGTCCGGGGCCTGAGCGCGCTCAGCGCGATGCGGGGCAGGCTGCGCGGCGCGGCGGACCACGGCGCGCTGCTGATGGCGCTCAACCCGCGCGCCCAGGGCGCCTCCCGGATCATGTACGCGGGGATCCTGCGCATCGGGCTGCGGGTGAACCACTACGCCACCCTCGTCACACCGTTCTGCCTGGGGATGGGAGCGCTGGCGACGCACGAGGAGGCCTCCGCGCGGATCTTCGGCGCCGTGTTCACCCTGGTCCTGGTCGCCCTGCCCTCCTGGCACCTGGCCAGGATCCTGGCCATCCCCGCGAACGTGCGGAGCTACCTGGGCGGCTTCCAGGGGTTCAGGGGCTGGCTGACGGGCCTGGTGCTCATGCCCGTCGCCCTCCTCGTCCTGGGCCTGGCGCCCCTGCCCTGGGGGTTGTACGGCCTCGCCCTGCTCCTGACCGCCTACCTGTGGCAGCGCTACGGCCGCAACCGGATGCTGGCCGACGTCGCGGCCCGGGAGGACGCCAACGCACGGGCCGCCGCACGGTGACCCCGCACGGCACGGCGGGCGGCCACCCGGATCCCGGATGACCGCCCGCCGCCGGTCGGCTCAACCGGTGCCGTGCACGATGCGCTCGGCCATCTCCTCCCTGGGGCGGATCTCGCCCGAGAGGATCTGCTCCGCGTAGTGGCAGGCCACCCGGTGGGTACCGCCGTCGGCGGCGTTCCCGACCGGGCGCAGTTCGGGCCGTTCGGTGTCGCACCGCTCCTCCTGCCGCCACGGGCAGCGGGTGTGGAAGCGGCAGCCCTTGGGCGGGTCGGCGGGCGAGGGCAGGTCGCCCGCCAGCAGGATGCGCTCGCGGCTGTCCTCCACCTCGGGGTCGGGGACCGGCACCGCCGACATGAGCGAGCGGGTGTACGGGTGCATCGGCGTCTCGTACAGGTCGTCGCTGGAGGCCTCCTCCACCAGGCCTCCCAGGTACATCACCCCGACCACGTCGCTGACGTGGCGGACCACCGCCAGGTCGTGCGCGATCACCAGGTAGGTCAGCCCCAGCTCCTTCTGGAGGCTCTCCAGCAGGTTGAGCACCTGCGCCTGGATCGACACGTCCAGCGCCGACACCGGCTCGTCGCAAATGATGAGGTCGGGCTCCAGCACGAGCGCGCGGGCGATGCCGATGCGCTGGCGCTGGCCGCCGGAGAACTCGTGCGGGTAGCGGGTGAGCGCCTTCGCCGACAGGCCCACCCTCTCCAGGGCGTCGACCACGCGCCTGCGCTGGTCCTCCAGGACCAGGGCGCGGCGCTCCCTGCCGCCGGAGGGCCCCTCCCCCGGCGCGGGGCCGCCGATGCCGTGGGTCTGCAAGCCCTCCAGCAGGATGGAACCGATGTTCTGCCGGGGGTTGAGGCTGCCCAGCGGGTCCTGGAACACCATCTGGAGGTTCTTGCGCTGTCGGCGCATCGACTCCTCGTCCAGACCCGCCAGGTCCTGTCCGCCGAAGAGCACCTCGCCCTCGGTGACGTCCACCAGCCGCAGCACCGCGCGGCCCAGGGTGGTCTTGCCGCAGCCGGACTCACCCACCAGGCCGTAGGTCTGGCCGCTCTCGATCTCCAGGCTGACGCCGTCGACCGCGCGCACGTGGCCGATGGTGCGGTCGAAGAGCACCCCCCTCCTGATGGGGAAGTGCACCTTGAGGTCGTTGATCCGCAGCAGGCTCATCCCCGCTCCTCCTCGTCGTCGCCGTCCGGACCGGCCGGGCCGTCCAGCGTGGGCCGGTCGGCCGCGTCCGCGTCCCGGACGGGGTTCACGCACCGGTGCACGTGTGCGGCCGCGGGGCCCTCCCCGGAGCGGCCGCCGTCCTCCACGCCCGCCGCGGCGCCCACCGCCACGAGCTCCGGCGGCCCCTGGAGGCACTCCATCGTGTAGTGGTCGCAGCGGGGCGCGAACGCGCACCCCTGCGTCCAGGCGATGTTGTCGTTGACCGACCCGCGGATGGGGGTGAGCCGCTCCCCGCGCGGGGCGTCCAGCCGGGGGATGGAGCCCAGCAGGCCGACCGTGTAGGGGTGGGTGGGGTCGGCGAACAGCGGCGCGCGCGGCGCCGTCTCCACCGCCCGTCCCGCGTACAGGACGTTGATGTCGTCGCACAGCCCGGCGACCACGCCCAGGTCGTGCGTGATCATCAGCAGGGCGGTGCCCTCCTCGGTGACCAGGTCCCGGAGCAGCTCCAGGATCTGCGCCTGGATGGTGACGTCCAGGGCGGTGGTGGGCTCGTCGGCGATCATCACGCGGGGGCGGCAGGCCACCGCCATGGCGATGAGCGCGCGCTGGCGCATGCCGCCCGACAGCTGGTGCGGGTACTCGCGCAGCCGCCGTCTGGGGTCGGGGATGCCCACCCGCTCCAGCAGGTCGGCGGCCTCCTTCTCGGCGGCCGAACCGCGCAGTCCGCGGTGGCGGCGCAGGATCTCGGTGACCTGGCGGCCGATGGGCACCACGGGGTTGAGGGAGCTGAGCGGGTCCTGGAAGATCATCGCCAGCTGGGAGCCGCGCAGGTCGCGCATCCGTTTCTGCCGCAGTTTCAGCAGGTCGACGGGGCCGTCGGACAGCTGCATGACGGCGCTGCCGCCGACCTTCACCCCCCGGTCGGGGAGCAGGCCCATGAGGGCGAGCGAGGTGACGCTCTTGCCGCAGCCGGACTCGCCGACCAGGCCGGTCACCCGGCCCTCCTCCAGGGTGAAGGACACCCCGTCCACGGCCCGCACCTCGTCGGAGCCGCGTCCGTCGAACACCACGGACAGCTCGTCCACCGCCAGCAGCGGCGTGCTGGAACTCATGTCACTTCCTCAGCTTGGGGTCGAGCGCCTCCCGCATCGCCTCACCCAGCAGGGTGAAGCCCAGGGCGGTGACGATGATGGCCAGCGCCGGGTACACGGCCAGCTGCGGCGCGCTGGACAGGAACCGCTGGGCGTCGGCGAGCATGGTCCCCCATTCGGGGAAGGCCGGGTCCGGGTTGCCCAGGCCCAGGTAGGACAGGGCCGCCGCGTCGATGATGGCGGTGGCCAGGGTGAGCGTGGACTGCACGATCACCGGGCCGAGCGAGTTCGGCAGGATGTGCACGAGCGCGATCTTGTGCTTGCGCACGCCCAGCGCGCGGGCGGCCAGCACGTAGTCGCGGTTGCCCTGGGAGAGCATCGCGCCGCGCAGGAGGCGGGCGAAGATGGGGATCTGCGCCACGCCGACCGCGAACATGACCGTGGTCAGGCTGGGGCCGACCAGGGCGGCGATGGTGACCGCGAGCAGCAGGGTGGGCAGCGCCAGCATCATGTCGATGACGCGCATGACGGCGTTGTCGACCTGGCGCCCCCAGCGGCCGCCGAGCACCGCGGCGGCCCCGGCCGCGCCGCCGAGCACCGCGCCGACGCCGAAGCCGACCAGGGTGGCGACCACGCCGACCAGGAGGGTCTGGCGGGCGCCGATCACCATGCGGGAGAACTGGTCGCGGCCGAGGTTGTCCAGGCCCAGCCAGTTCTCGGCGCGCGGGCCGACGAACACGTTGCGGTTGGGGAAGACCTCGTCGCCCCAGCTCTGGGAGACGGGGTCGTAGGGCGCGATGAGCGGTGAGAACAGCGCCACGGCGACGAACACCACGACGATCACGGCGCCGGTGATGGCCATGGGGCTGCGGCGCATGCGCTCGAACGCGGTGCGCCAGATCCCCGAGCCGTGCTCGCCCTGCTCGTGCTGGCCCATGAGTTCGGCCAGCCGGTCGACCCTGGCCGCCTTGCGTCCCAGGAGGGGCGTGCGCTGGGCCGCGGTGCCCTCGGGCTCCGGGGCGTCCACGGGCTCGGACCTGTTCTGGGAGCTCGGTGTCGTCGGCATCACTGGGCCCGCACTCTCGGGTCGAGGAGGCTGTAGGAGATGTCCACCAACAGGTTGATGAACACGTACATGGTCGCGATGAGCAGGATGAACCCGGTGAGGACCGGGTAGTCGCGCCCCTGCGTGGCGGCGTAGACGAACGAGCCGATGCCGGGGAAGGCGAAGACGCTCTCGGTGAGCACCGCCCCGGCGAACAGGCTTCCGGTGAGCAGCCCGACGGAGGTGACCACGGGGAGCATGGCGTTGCGCATCACGTGGCGGGTGCGCACGGTGTTGCGGTGCAGCCCCTTGGCGTTGGCGGTGCGCACGTAGTCCTCGCCGACCACCTCCAGGACGCTGGCGCGGGTCATCCGGACGATCACGGCGAGCGGGATCGAGGCCAGCGCGACCCCGGGCAGCACGAGGTGGAGCAGGGCGTCCCACACCACGTCGAACTCCCCGGTCCGCAGGCCGTCGAGGACGACGAACCCGGTGAGGTCGGTGCGGGACAGGCCCGGGGAGAGCCTGAAGGCGGAGGGGAACATCCCGAGCTGCTCGGCGAAGACCACCTTCAGGATGAAGGCGAGGAAGAACACCGGCGTGCAGATGCCCAGGAGGGATCCGCCCACGGCCGCGAAGTCCAGCACGGAGCCGCGTCTGCGCGCGGCGAGGTAGCCGAGGGGGACGCCGACGACGACCGCGATCAGCATCGCGGTGAGCGACAGTTCGAACGTGGCCGGGAAGCGGGTGAGGAACTCCTCGGTGACCGGCCGTCCGGTGGAGAGCGAGGTCCCGAGGTCGCCCTGGAGGATACGGCGCAGGAAGGCCAGGTACTGAACCGTGATCGGTTCGTCCAGGCCGAGGGAACGACGCAGCGCGGCACGCTGTTCGGCCGTCGCGTCGTCGGGGAGGAGGGCGTACTCCGGTCCGCCCGGCAGCCGTTGCAGCCAGACGAACAGCAGGATCGACAGGCCGCCCAGTGTCGGGATCAGCTGGAGGAGACGCCTGACGATGAATCGCAGCACCTTCGCCGCCTTTCGCCAGTGGTGGGAACGATGGACGCGAAGCGTCCCCGCCGGATCGCGGCGGGAGTTCGAGCGGGTGGTTTGGTCAAGGGCCCGGGCGGCGCGCGGGCGGCGCGCCCTGCCGGGTGGTGTCGCGGCGCGGGGCGCGCGGTCCCGGACGGACCGTGGACCGCGGCCCCGGGCAGTGGGCGGGCCCGGCCGGTGGCCGGTCGGGCCCCTTCCCCCTCCCCGCGGGGAGGTCGGCCGGACTGCTTCGGGCTACTTCCAGGAGGCCTCGGCGAAGTTCTCCTGGGTCAGCGGGCTGACGTTGGGCGGGTTGACGCTCTCGGCGAAGGCGATGGACGGCGGGGAGCTGGAGATGGGCAGCCCCGGCAGGATGTCCATGATCTGGTTGTTCAGCTCCTGGTAGGCGGTGACACGCTCCTCCTGGTTCGGGTTGGTGCTCGCCTCCTCCATGGCCTCGAACAGGTCCTCGTCACGGAAGCCGAACTCGCTGTTGTACCCGGAGAACCAGGTGCCGATGAAGTTGTAGGCGTCGTTGTAGTCGCCCGTCCAGCCGAGCAGGTACAGCGGGCACTCGCCGGAGTTGGTGCGCGGGACGTACTCGGTCCACTCGTAGGTGACCGGCTCCACGGTGACGCCGACCGCCTCCAGGTCCGCGGCGATGACGTCGAAGATGTCGCGCGGTGCGGGCATGTAGGGGCGGGTGACGTCGGTCGGGTAGCAGAACTCCAGGGTCAGGTCCTCCTGCCCGGCGTCCGCCAGCATCTCCTCGGCCAGCTCGGGGTCGTACTCGTAGGTCTGCACGTCCGGGGACCAGCCGTCGAGGGTGTCGGGGTGGAACTGGGTCGCGACCTCGCCGCCCTCGGGCAGGATCGTGTCGACGATGCGCTGGCGGTCCACGGCGTGGGCGAGGGCCTGGCGCACCTCCAGGTCGGCGAGCGCCTCGCTGGCCTCCTGCTGGTAGGCCATGTACATGACGTTGAAGACGCCGCGGGTGGGCACCTGGAACCCGGCCTCGGACAGGGGAGCGACGTCGGCGGGGGCGACCAGGTCGTAGCCGTGGATGTCACTCGCCTCCAGGGCCTGGCGGCGGGCGGTCTCGTCCGGGATGGCGCGCAGGATCATCGTCTCGAAGCCCGGGGTGTCGCCCCAGTAGTCGTCGAAGCGCTGGAGGGTCACCTCGGCCTGGTCGTGGTCCCACTCCTGGACGGTGAAGGGTCCGGTGCCCGCGACGGTCCCGGCCGTCTGGGTGTACTCGGGGAGGGTGAAGTTGCCCTCCTCGCCGGTGATCTCGGCGTCGGCGATGGCCTCCAGCGTGCTGGGGCTCATGATGCCGAACGAGGCGAGGCTGAATCCGCCGGGGAAGATGGAGGAGTACTCGTCGATCGTGATGACCGCGGTCAGCTCGTCGGTGGCCTCGCAGGAGACGTACCGGGACTCGGCGAGGTCCTCGCTCTCGTTCTCCGCGAAGCCGCCGAAGATCGACTGCCAGTAATAGGAGTTGTTCGAGCTCTGGAAACCTCCGGTGAGGTTGTGCCAGCGGTCGAAGTTGGCGCAGACCGCCTCGGCGTTGAGCTCGTCGCCGTCGTGGAACAGGACTCCGTCGCGCAGGTGGAAGGTCCAGACGGTGCCGTCCTCGGACTGTTCCCACTCCTCGGCGAGTCCGCCGACGATTTCGGTCCCGCCCGATTCGTGTTCGAGAAGGGTTTCGAATACCTGCCTGCTGTAACGGAAGGTCTCGCCGTCACTGGTGAGGAAGGGGTCGAGGGTTTTGATGTCGCCCGCGGAGGCGAAGACGAAGGGTTCCGACGCGTCGGCCCCCTCACCCTCGCGGTTACTCTCGGCGCACGCCGTGGCCACCAGCGTGAGCGCAGCCGCGGAGGCCAGGAGGGCCAGCGGCTTTCGGAAAGGCTTCCTGAACATGGTCCACCTCAGTGCGGGGCCCGGCAGGCCCTGGAACGATTGAGTGGACCCTAGACCGCTCCGAGAGTGACTGTGAAGGTAGACAGCTGGGTATTAATACAACCGTTTCCCATCTGTGCCGTGATCCATAGGCACATTTTCAGATACGAGTTGTCGAACAGGTGAACGCACTATCATGTGGAACCTCACGGCAACACCCCCGTAACTTCGGAAAAAGAATTTTCCTGTCACCTGATATCCGATGATCGGATGAAAGGGCGTGTTTTTCGGCCAGCGAAGCCGCCCCCGGGGCCCGGACTCCGGTGTCGGTGGAGGCTCCGGGCGGGCCTATGATCTGCGAATGACCACACCGCTTGACGACGCGGCGCTGACCGCTTTCCTCGAGGGCCAGGAGGCCTCCTGGCTGGCCGAACAGCTGATGCTGGTGGCCGACGAGGATCCCATCACCAGGATCCGGCTGATCGCCGCGGCCGGATCCGAGAGCGCCGTGGACGAGGCGCGTGCCGCCGTCCTCGCCAGGGTCGTGGACCACCTCCCGCAGGAGTCCGCCCAGTCACCCGACGACGGCGACGCCCTGCACCGGGCGCTGGACCTGTTGGACGACCTGACCGACTACGGTTTCGAGGACGAGTCGGCCGACATCGCGGACGAGGCCAGGGAGATCTACCTGGGCCGCCACGGGGAGGACGACAGCGACCACCTGGCGCGGCTGCACGCGGCCGCCGACGGCGAGGACGACGAGGACTAGCGAAGGAGGGGCCGACGGTGCGCCGTCGGCCCCTCCTCTGGCCCGGCACGCGGTCGGTGGGGACGCGGGGCTCCCGTCGGCGTGTCCACCAGTCGCGCGGCCGCGTACAGACCGGCCGGGGCGGCGCGCAGCCCGGCCACGGTGCCGCCCTGCGGCCGCGCCACAGGGCGTTGCCGCCGCGGCGCACGGGGACGGCCAGGGCCGCCAGGACCACGCCCACGAGCGCGGCGACGACCATCAGGGCGCGCAAGACGCCCGCGGGACCGTGCGCGGAAGTTGAGACCCGACGGTGACGCGGCCGTGGCCCGCCGCCGCTCCCCTCAGTCCCCGACGGCCGGCGCCTTCGCCGGGCGCAGCAGCGGCCCCACGTACTCCAGCGCCTGCCCGACGAGGGACTCCACGTCGTCCCTGACGTCGAGTTCGAGGCCGGGCTCGTCCGCCTTCAGCCGTTCGAGGGTGTCGAGCTGCGACTCCAGGAGCGCGGGCGGCATGAAGTGGTCCCGACGTGCCTCGATCCGCTGCCAGATCACCTCAGCGGAGCCGTGCATGTGCAGGAAGCGCACCCCCGGAGCGGCCTCGCGCAGGACGTCGCGGTAGCTGTGCTTGAGCGCCGAGCAGGCCATGACCGTGGACTCGCCGGCGGCCTCGTGCTCGCCGATCCAGCGGGCCAGTTCGTGGAGCCACGGCCAGCGGTCCTCGTCGGTCAGCGGGACGCCCGCCTCCATCTTGTCGATGTTGGCCCGCGGGTGGAACTCGTCGGCCTCGGCGAAGGGCAGCCCCAGCTGCTTGGCCACACGTTCGGCGACGGTGGTCTTGCCGCTACCCGAGACGCCCATGAAGACAAAGTGCATGGTTTCTCCGTGTCGTGGTGCCCCTGCGTGGCCGCAAGCGTCACCATTAATAGTGATATCAATCAATCCGGCTAGGCTTCAGCGTGACCCCCCGGCCGCATGTGGCCAACCGGACGGTCCCGGAGCGCGAGGAGAACGATGGCCACTGACCACCGCACACTGCACAACCGGGTGCTGGCGGTGCTCGGTCCCGCCATCGCCTCAGGCGAGTACCGGGCCGGCCACACCTTCACCCTCCAGGGCCTGGAACAGGACTTCGGCGTCTCCAGGACGGTCGCGCGCGAGGCCGTACGCGTCCTGGAGTCCATGCGGCTGGTGGTCAGCCGCCCCCGTACCGGCATCCGCGTGCGCCCGAGCCGGGACTGGAGCGTCTTCGACCCCCAGCTCATCCGCTGGCGACTGGCCGGACCCGGCCGGATGGAGCAGCTGCGCTCGCTCAACGAGCTGCGCGCCGCACTGGAACCGGGCGCCGCCGCCCTCGCCGCCGAGCGCGGCGACGCCGAGGAGCGGGCCCAGCTGGTGGTGGTCGCCGACCAGATGGTCCGCACCGGGCGAGCCGGGGACCTGGAGACCTTCCTGGAGTTGGACGTCACGTTCCACCGCCGCATCCTGGAGCTGTCCGGCAACGAGATGTTCGTCGGCCTGTCCCAGGTGGTGGCGGAGGTCCTGGTCGGACGCACCTCCTACCACCTGATGCCGCGCAACCCGCGCCCGGAGGCGCTGCGGCTGCACAAGGCCGTGGCCCAGGCGATCCGGGACGGCCTCCCCGACGTGGCGGAGGCCGCGATGCGCTCCATCGTCACCGAGGTGTCCGCCGCGCTGGAGGGCGACCGGAGGGCGGAACCCGCGTCCTGAGCGGACGGCGGGGTTCCGCCCGTGCGGTCACAGCACCAGGCTGAGTCCGAAGGCGAGCCCGAAGCCGATGAAGCCGATCAGGGTCTCCATGACCGTCCAGGTCTTGAGCGTTGTCTTGACGTCCATACCCAGGAAACGGCCGACCAGCCAGAACCCGGAGTCGTTGACGTGCGACAGGGCGGTGGCACCGGAGGCGATCGCGATGACGATCAGGGCCAGGTCGATCGAGGACAGTCCCGAGGTGGCCGCCACGGCCGGGGCGATCAGACCCGCCGCCGTGGTGATGGCGACGGTGGCCGAGCCCTGGGCGACGCGCAGCGCGAGCGCGATGACGAAGGCGGCGACGATCACCGGCAGGCCGGTGGACTCCAGGCTGTCGGCGAGGGCGTCGCCGATGCCGCTGGTGCGCAGCACGCCGCCGAACATACCGCCGGCCCCGGTGATGAGGATGATGGCGCAGACCGGGCCGAGCGCGCCGCCGACGATCTCCTCCACCCGCTGGCGGGTGAAGCGCCCCCGGCTGAGCACGACCATCGCGAAGAGCACGGTGATGAGCAGCGCGATCGGGGTCTGACCGAGCAGCTGGAGGACCTGCGCCCACGTGGCCTCGGCGGACACCGCGCCCGTGGAGACGAACGTGGTCACACCGGTGTTGGCGAAGATCAGCAGCATCGGCAGCAGGAGGATGGACAGGACGGTACCCAGGTGCGGCGGGTTCTCGTGCTCGACGGTGCCGTCGGACATGATGTCCTCGGGGACCGGCAGCTCCCACTTCCTCCCGGCCCACAGGCCGAACAGGTAACTGGCCAGGTACCAGGTGGGGATGGCCAGGACGGTGCCGACCAGGAGCACCAGGCCCATGTCCGCCCCGATCTCCACCGCCGCGGTGACCGGACCGGGGTGCGGGGGCACGAAGGCGTGCATGACCGCGAAGGCGCCCGCCGTGGGCAGCGCGTACATGAGCACGGACCCGCCGACGCGACGGGCCACGCTGAAGACGATCGGCAGCATGACGATGAGGCCGACGTCGAAGAAGATCGGGAAGCCGAAGAGCAGCGAGGCCACTCCGAGCGCGAGCGGTGCGCGCTTCTCACCGAAGAGCCTGATCAGCGCCCCGGCCAGGACGGCCGCGCCGCCGGTGATCTCCAGCATGCGGCCGATCATCACGCCGAGCCCGACGAGCAGGGCGACGTTGGCGAGGGTGCCCCCGAAGCCGTCCAGGAGGGTGGGCACCACCCCGGAGACGGGGATGCCGGTCGCCAGAGCGGTCAGGACGCTGACCAGGATGAGTGCCACGAACGCGTGCAGCTTGAGGCGGATGATCAGGAACAGCAGGAGGGCGATGGCGCCCGCAGCGATCCCGAGAAGGGGGCCCGTCCCGTAGACGGGTTCGAAGTTCTCCATGACGGAGCCTTCCGTGGGTGTGCGGTGGTGCTGAGCTGTACGGGAGTACGACTCCGACCTGCTCTGGGGGCAGGCTCCGAGAATGGTAATACCATTTGTGAGGTTATGTGAACACCGCCGTTCCGTTCTGTTACACCCGCGAGACCTGCGTCACCGAAAACCCGACCCACCAGCAGCTTTCAGGGCCATGGTGACATGAGACACACTGGAACGTTCGGTCGTCACTCCGCGAGGCGCGGGGGCGGAGTGTGGGTTGGGCGTGCACGATTCCGCTTACCTCAGCCCGAGGGGGTTGTGAAGCTCAAACTTGCGGTGGTTGAACGTGCACGGTCGTGCCCGCCTCAGCACGTGGGGGTTGGGGGTGTGCGTTCGCGCTCGCCTCAGCTGGTGGGGGGTTGGAACTTAATGCTGTGAGGGGTTGAGGGTGTGTGGTCGCGCTCACGCCCACCCGTGGGGGTTTTGAACCCCAGCCCGAGGGGGGTTTGAAGCTTCGCCGTCTGGTGGTTGGGCGTGCACGGTGCTGCCTTCCCCGGACACGGCGGGGTACAAACGGAAAAGACCAGTGCTGGGTAGGGGTGTGGGGGTTGGCCGTAGGTCCCGGGCTCCCTGCCCGGGCGTAGGGGGTTTTCTCCGGTGCTGGGGACCACGCGATGCGCACGTCGGTTGTCCTGGGGGTGAGCGCATCGCGTGCTTCGCCCCGGTTCTCCGGTGCCGCGGTCGACAGCGCGTCCGCGAAGTGCGTGATAAGCGGCTTAGCCACCACTCCACGCTGTGGGAACCGTTTCCAGGTCCCGGCCGCTGGGGGTGGTACGAACGTGCACGTACCCGCCCTCCCCAGGTGAGGGGGTGAAAGGGAGTCGTTACGCGCGGCCTTGAGTGGAGGGGGGTTTGAAGCCCCACCACAGACAGGTGGGTAGTCACGGATCAGGTCACCGCCCTCCCGCACCACCACCCAGGCCCAAAAACACACGCCCAAAAACAGCAGCCACTGACAGCACGCTGAAAACCGGGACCGTGGCACAGGTTCCGCGCACATGCACGACTTATGGCTCAGGCCCCGCGCACGTGCACGGTTTGTGGCTGATGTTCCGCGCACATGCACGGCTTATGGCTCAGGCCCCGCGCACGTACAGGGTCTGTGGCTGAGGCCCCGCGCACGTGCACCCTCAACCACCACAGGGCTGAGCTTCACAACCCCACCGGCTGAGGTAAGCGGAATCGTGCACGCCCAACCCACACTCCACCGGCACCGACCGGGGTAACTTTCCGGGTTTCTTCAGGGGAGATGCGCACTTGTAGACCGGCCGAAAAAGCACACCGGGCGACACCTGATCCATGATGGCCGTGGGCACGCCGACCGCCTGACCTGCGGACCAGCACATATCCCCTCAGAGGGCACATCGGACGCACCGAACACTGCCGATCCGTTCGCCCTTGGATATTGACAGCATGTTGTCCATTTGACAGCATGCTGTCATGATCGAAGACACCAGGCAGACCGTCCACCTCGCCGTGTACGACCAACTGGCGGACTGGGAGATCGGGCACACCACCGCGACCATCCGGGGCGGCGACTGGCAGCGCGACCCCGGGCGCTACGACGTGGTGACCGTCGGCCTCACCGGTGCGCCCGTCACGACCGCGGGCGGGCTGACCATCCTTCCGGACATCACCCTGCCCCAGCTCAAGCCCTCCTCCAGCGCGATGCTGATCCTGCCGGGGGCCGACGGCTGGGACCTCGACCCCGAGTCCTTCTCCCCGTTCGCCTCGGCGGCCGGGATCTGGCTCGACGCCGGTGTGCCGGTGGCGGCCATCTGCGGCGCCACGGCCGGGCTCGCCCGGGAGGGCCTCCTGGACTACCGCGACCACACCAGCGCCGCGCCCGAGTACCTGCTGGCCACCGGTTACGCCGGGATGCGCCGCTACCGCTCCGCGCTCGCGGTCTCCGACGGCGGCCTCATCACCGCGGGACCCACCGCGCCCCTGGAGTTCGCCCGGGAGGTCTTCGCGGCCCTGGACCTGTACACGCCCCGCGTCCTCGACGCGTGGTACCGGCTGCACGCCGAGCACGACCCCGGCGCCTACCACGTGCTGCTGGAGGGGGCCTGAGCATGGCCCCTGCCGAGGACAGACACTCCGACCTGCTCACCGGGACCGCGCTCACCGTCTTCCGCCTCAACGGGCAGTTCCTGTCGGTGGCCGAGGAGCTGGCCCGCACCGCCGGTCTGACCGCCGCGCGCTGGCAGGTGCTCGGCGCGGTGACCCGCGAACCCCTGCCGGTGTCGGCGGTCGCCCGCCGCTTCGGCACCACGCGGCAGAGCGTGCAGCGCATCGCCGACCTGCTGGTGGAGCAGGGGCTGGCCGAGTACCGGCCGAACCCGGCGCACAGCCGCGCCAAACTGCTCGCCGCCACCGGGGAGGGCCTGGACGCCCTGAGCCGGATCAGCCCCGACCACAACCGGGTGGCCGAGGCCCTGGTCACCGAGCTGGGCGAGGAGGACAGCGCGCGCGTGCTGGAGGCGCTGCGCCAGCTCTCGCGGGCCCTGGACCGGATCGGGAGCGACTGAGCGGCGGGCAGTATCGTCGGGCGAACACCCCGTTCGCCCCGGACACGGGTTCCGGATCCGCTCCCCTCGCCCGAGGGCACGCGTCCCACCAGGAGGAAGACGCCATGATCGACCTGCGTTCCGACACCGTCACCCGACCCACCCCGGCCATGCGCAGGGCCATGGCCGAGGCCGAGGTCGGCGACGACGTGTGGGGCGAGGACCCGACCGTGCGGGAGCTGGAGGAGGAGACCGCCGGGCTGCTGGGCAGGGAGGCCGCGCTGTACGTGCCGTCCGGGCACATGGCCAACCAGCTGGGGCTGTACGTGTCCACCCGCAGCGGCGAGGAGGTGTGGGCGCACGAGAACCACCACCTCATCGGCGACGAGCAGGGCGCGACCGCGGTGCTGGCCCGGGCCCTGCCGCGCCTGTACTCGGACGGGCTCTGCCCCACCGACGCGCTGCTGGAGTCGTGGATCGCGGGCCGGGGCGACGTCCACCGGGCCGAGCCCGCCCTGGTGTGGCTGGAGAACACCTTCACCGGTCGGGTCGTGCCGCTGGCCGAGCAGCGCCGGGTCACCGGGTTCGCCCACCGGCACGGGCTGCGCGCGCACCTGGACGGGGCTCGGCTGTGGAACGCGGCCACCGCCCTGGGCGCGACTCCAGCGGAGGTCGCGGACGGGTTCGACACGGTGTCGGTGTGCTTCTCCAAGGGCCTGGGCGCCCCGGTGGGCTCGGCGCTGGCCGGGGACGCCGACACGGTGCGCAGGGCCCGGCGCGGGCGCAAGCTGCTGGGCGCGGGGATGCGCCAGGCCGGGATCATCGCCGCCGGAGCCCTGTACGCGCTGCGCCACCACCGGGAGCGGGTGGCTGAGGACCACGAGCGCGCCGCGGAGCTGGCCCGGCTGATCGCCGATCAGTCCGGGCTGGCCGTGCGGGCGCAGACCAACATGGTGCTGGTGCCCACCCCGGCCGGTCAGGGCGCACGCCACGCCGAGGCCTTCGCCCGCCACGGGGTCGCGGGGCTGGGCATCGGCGACGCCGTGCGCCTGGTGGTGCACCTGGAGACCACCGACCACGACGTCGAGGAGGCCGCCCGGGGCGTGGCCAAGGCCGCCGCCGAGCTGTGACCCCGGCAGCCGGGCGCAGCGGTCGGCCGACCTAGACTGTGCCGACCGCCTGACCGTCCGGCTGCCGCGGGCGTGCCACGCGTCACAACGCGTAGTAGCATTCCGCGTATGACATTGTCGTACTAGAGAGTGGTAGCACCGCAATGCCGGGAAGAATCCAGTCGATCGAACGCGCGGCAGCCATCCTCCGGATCCTGGCCACCGGCGCCCGCGGGCTCAGCCTGGCGGAGATCTCCCGGTCCCTGGAGCTGCCCAAGGGCACCGTGCTCGGCATCCTGCGCACCCTCCAGCACGTGGGCTTCGTCGAGCAGGACCCCGAGTCGGGCCGTTACCGCCTGGGCGGGGGCATGCTCAGCCTGGGCACCCGTTACCTGGACGGCAACGAGCTGCGCACCCGCGCCCTGAACTGGGCGGACAGCCTGGCCTCGCGCAGCGGCGAGAGCGTGCGGATCGGCACGCTGCACAAGCACCAGGTGCTCGTGGTCCACCACGTGTTCCGCCCCGACGCCTCACAGCAGACCCTGGACGTGGGCACCCTGCTGCCGCTGCACGCCACCGCCATCGGCAAGGTCCTCATGGCCTTCGACCCCCTGGCGGCCCCCGAGGAGGACCCGGCCGTGGTCGAGAACGGCGGGGCCCCGGTCCTGACCTCCTTCACCCGGCACACCGTCACCTCCCCCGCCGCGCTGGAGCGCCAGCTCGACCAGGTGCGCGACGACGGCTGGGCGTGGGAGGCCGAGGAGCTCGTGGACGGCGAGGTCTCCATCGCCGCCCCCATCCGCGACCGGCGCGGCACGACCGTCGGCGCCATCGGGGTGCGCGGCGCCGTCGAGCGCCTGCGCGGCGAGGGGGGCAGGCCCGACATGGAGCAGGTCTCCTACGTGCGCGACGCGGCGCGGGCCATCTCCCGGGAACTCGGCGTCACCCCCTACTGAGCAGCGCCTCTTCGGGACTCCGCTTCGCTTCTCCCTCCGTCGCCCACCGCCACCCTCGACCGACGGCCCGCGGCCGCGGTCTCTCCCGTGTCCGAACGCCCGCGGAACGCCTCCCGCGCGGCGGCTTCCGGCGTTCGCCCGCGCCTGGCAGCGTTGCCGCCGGGAGGACGTGACGCACGCGACACGATTGCGTCACGCGGCCTTGACATGGGAAGGAAAGACGGATGAAACTAACGGCTACTCATACGTCAATGTCGTACAACGTGCGGGTTTAATCCGAAACCGTGTGCGTCCGGCCCCGTCCCGAGCCCCACCCTGAAGGCGAGCACCCGATGAGTCAGCAGTACGTCGCCGCGATCGACCAGGGCACCACGTCGAGCCGCTGCATCCTCTTCGACCGCGACGGACGTATCGTCTCGGTCGACCAACGCGAACACAGGCAGATCTTTCCCAAGCCCGGCTGGGTCGAACACGACGCCGTGGAGATCTGGACCAACGTCGAGGCGGTCATCCAGGGGGCCCTGGACAAGAACGACATCACCCCCGACCAGATCGCGGCCATCGGCATCACCAACCAGCGCGAGACCACCCTGGTCTGGGACCGCGAGACGGGCGAGCCGGTCCACAACGCCATCGTCTGGCAGGACACCCGCACCGATGACCTGGTCCGCGAGCTGGGCGGCGAGGAGGGGCAGGACCGATTCCGCGAGCGGTGCGGGCTGCCGCTGGCCACCTACTTCTCCGGCCCCAAGCTGCGCTGGCTGCTCGACAACGTCGACGGCCTGCGCGGACGCGCCGAGCGCGGCGAGGTCCTGTTCGGCACCATGGACACCTGGATCATCTGGAAGCTGACCGGCCGCCACGTCACCGACGTGACCAACGCCAGCCGCACCATGCTGATGAACCTGTCCACCCTCCAGTGGGACCCCGAGATCCTGGAGGCCATCGGCATCCCCGAGGGCGTCCTGCCCGAGATCCGCTCGTCCTCGGAGGTCTACGGCGAGGCCAACGGCTACCTGGCCGGAACCCCCGTCGCCTCCTCGCTGGGCGACCAGCACGCCGCCCTGTTCGGCCAGACCTGCTTCGACCCGGGCGACGTCAAGGGCACCTACGGCACCGGCACCTTCCTGGTGATGAACACCGGCACCGAGCCGGTGACCTCGGAGAACGGCCTGCTCACCACGCTGGGCTACAAGCTCGGCGACGAACCGGCCGTGTACGCCCTGGAGGGCTCCATCGCGGTGACCGGCTCCCTCGTGCAGTGGCTGCGCGACAACCTGGGCCTGATCTCCACCGCCCCCGAGATCGAGACGCTGGCCCGCACCGTGGAGGACAACGGCGGCTGCTACATCGTGCCCGCCTTCTCCGGCCTGTTCGCCCCGCACTGGCGCAGCGACGCGCGCGGCGTCATGGCGGGCCTGACCGGCTACGTCAACAAGGGCCACATTGCGCGCGCCGTCCTGGAGGCGACCGCGTGGCAGACCCGCGAGGTCGTCGACGCGATGAACGCCGACGCGCCCATGGAGCTGACCACGCTCAAGGTGGACGGCGGCATGACCGCCGACAACCTGCTCATGCAGATCCTGTCCGACGTGCTCGACACCGAGGTCGTGCGCCCGATGGTCGCCGAGACCACCTGCCTGGGCGCCGCCTACGCCGCGGGGCTGGCCGTGGGCTACTGGCCCGACGTCGAGACGCTGCGCGCCAACTGGCACAAGGCCGCCGAGTGGACCCCGAAGATGGAGCCCGCCGTGCGCGAGCGCGAGTACCGCAACTGGAACAAGGCCGTGCGCCGCACCCTGGACTGGGTCGAGCACGAGGACGCCCAGTAGCGCGGGGGCGGCGACACCCCACCGAACGACCGGTTCCCAGGAGCCCCGGCTGCCACCTTCGGCTCCCGGGAACCGGCCCGCGGGGCGCCCTGCGCGCTCCGCTCCATCCCATTCCTGTGACGGGTGCGTCCTATTAAACCCCCGCCTCCGGCCCGGTGCCGGTCGGCGGGGGCGAGGCCCCCGTGACCCGGTTCCCCCTGACGGGGCGGAGGTCTCCATGGTCTATCTGGCAGAGTTCGTCGGTACGGCGATCCTGGTCCTGCTCGGCGGCGGTGTCGTCGCCGGTGTCTCACTCGCGCGGTCCAAGGCCCTCAACGCCGGTTGGATCGTCGTCACGTTCGGCTGGGGCATGGCGGTCGCGATGGCCGTCTACGTCGTCGGCGCCACCAGCGGCGCCCACATCAACCCGGCGGTCACGCTCGGCCTGGCCAGTATCGGCGACTTCGACTGGGCCTTGGTGCCCGGCTACATCCTGGCCCAGATGGGCGGCGCGTTCACCGGCGCCGTCCTGGTCTACCTGGTCTACCTGCCGCACTGGAAGATCACCGACGACCCGGACGCGAAGTTGGGCGTCTTCAGCACGATCCCGGCCGTGCGCAACCCGGTGGCCAACCTCGTCACCGAGATCATCGGTACCGCGCTGCTGCTCCTGGGCATCCTGGGTATCGGCTCGAACTCCGGCTACGTCTCCATCGAGGGCGGCGTCGACCTGAGCGGTCTGTTCACCAACGGCCTCGCACCGCTGCTGATCGGTCTGCTGGTGCTGGCGATCGGCCTGTCCCTGGGCGGCCCGACGGGGTACGCCATCAACCCGGCCCGTGACCTGGGGCCGCGCATCGCGCACGCGGTGCTGCCGATCCCGGGCAAGGGCCCGTCCGACTGGGGGTACGCCTGGATTCCGGTGGTCGGCCCTCTGGTGGGCGGTGTGATCGGCGCGTGGATCTGGAGGCTCACCGGCTTCGGCTCCTGAGCTCCACCGGCCCGGGGACGGTGTGACCGCGGCCCACCGACCGGTCCCTCCCCACGGCCTTCCGGGATTCCGACGGCCCCCTCCCCCGGGTCCGCAGCGGCGGACCCGGGCCCGCACCGCCCCAGGGGGGGGGGGGGGGGGGGGGGGGGGGGGGGG